>JAUXGI010000296.1 GCA_030622295.1 Planctomycetota bacterium | reverse complement strand
GGGAACACCTGTTCGGCAGCGACATACCCCAGTCCGGTGACTGATTAGTTTCTGTTGCCAAAAATCGATTTCCCCCGCGAGGGGGTCAGACGCTAAGGAGGAAGGCCCTGATAAATCAGGGCCTGACGGGGAGGGTCTGACTCCCCGAGCGCGTACAGGATTCAATACAAATGACCCAGGGCCAGAGAATAGCAATCGCCATTCTGATACCCGTAGCGCTGGTGTCCTGCGCATACGCCGTGCACACCTACCTGGAGTATCACAACGCCATCCAGGCCAAACAGGAGCACCAGCGGCTGGCAGAGAAAGTAAAAGGCGGGCGTCGAAAGGTCAAAATAAGGCGAGGCGACGACTCTCCGGACATCCCCGTCGTCCCCGCTCACGGGAAATACCCGAAACTCTACGTTCCCCGCGAAATCGCCGACCTTCAGCCCGAGGAACGCTCGGAACTCGCCGCCGAGATGCTGAACTTCCTGACCTCCGATAAGACCGGCGCACAAGAAAAATACCGCGCGTATGTGACGCTCGTCAATTGCCGCGACGCCGGGGGCGGCCTCCTGCTCGACGCACTGAATTCGGACGACATGCGCCGCGTCTACTATGCCCTGAAGGCCTGTGCGGACTTTAAGGGTCTGTACCGCCTGGAAGCGGAGGGCGATGTTACTTACCTGCAGGCGTCGCTGCGTATCCCGAGGGACGCCCCGCCCGACGTAAAAATGCAACTGGCGCGACTGCTGGGATTGTACCGTGACGAGCGGGCGGCAAGCCGGCTCAATGCACTCGCATCCCATCCGAACCCCGGGGTGAGATACTTCGCGCTTCTCTCACTCGCCCGCGTCGGGCGTCCGACCAGCCTGCCGGTAATCGCCGCAGCCCTGGAGAGTGACAACCCGGCCGTCGTTGCGGCCGCATGCCGGGCGATGTCCGCCATCGCCGGCTACGACGTGGGCGGCGAGTTCACCTTCCTGCCGGACTACTCCCACTCACTGGCCCGTGAAGCAGAGGAGTGGCGCAACTGGTGGGAGCAAACAGGCACGCCCTCTCCCTAAACTGTCAAACTGTCCCCTAAAGGGGTCTGACCCCTTTAGGGGACAGTTTGACTTCCACCGCTCAATTTTTCCGCACCCGCGTACGATAATATGGCATGGGATACGAGTAACTGCGACGCTTTCCAAATACCTCTGGTGGCGAGTCGTGAGCAAGAGTTCCTGGACAATACTCATGATGGGCGTCATTTGCTGCGTGGTACTGGCCGTGATGCTCCAGTATTACCTGCGGCAGTCGCCTACGGTGAGACTGCGCGAGGGGCTCGAGCAGGAGTTTCACATCACGGACGTCTCCGTGAGCAAATCCCCTGAGGGAGACGGGTACACGGTGACCTACTCGTGCGACCCGGGCCTTGCCGAGAAGCCCAGAGCACTGAAGCGCAACATGCGCGCGGTCGCCGAATTCGTAAAGAGCCGGATGCGCGTGCAGCGCGTACGTGTCATCGCCAGAACATCCGAAACACAATCCCACAAACTGGCCTACCCGCCCGAAACGGATCGGCGAGGGGGTCTGACTCCCCGAGCCTTGGTTTCCGTGGTGAGAAATGCGGGCTGAATCGCTCCTTCTGAAACTGTTTTCTGTATCATGCGCGTGAAATCCGACAAGAAAAAAAAGAGTCTGCCGAGAAGAATTCTGAGAAAAGCGGCCTACTATGCCGTCCTGGCGATATTCTACATTCCGTCACGTTTCGGCAGGAAGATGACGGAGATACCGGATGCCTGCGACGAAGAGCCGCTGGTGAGGGCGTTCGAGGAGAAGCACGGCGGGCGCTGCGTAAACGTGGAGTTCCAGGAGCCGGGCACCGGCCTCAGGCTGCGCGGGATGTACCTGCCGGCGGATGCGGAACGCCGCGGCAAGTGCGCCGTGGTCTTTTGCCACGGGCTCGGCGGGACGAAGGCTCAGTTGATGCCCGTGGCCGATTACGTGCACAGTCTCGGCCACGACGCCTTCTTGTTCGACATGCGCGGGCACGGCGACAGCGAGGGCGATTTCACGTCGCTTGGGTATTTCGAGGCGAAGGACACGCTGGCCGCCTGTCAACATGTGCGCGAGCGTCACGGCGCGGACCGCATCGTCCTGTATGGCTTTTCGATGGGCGCGGTCGCCGCCGCCATAGCGGCACAGGACGATTCCGTCGTCGGTCTCGTTGCCGAAAGCCCTTTCGATTCGCTGGAGAACATCGTCGCGCACAAGGCGCGGGAGCACTACCACGTGCCGAAGTGGCCCGTGGTGACACTGTCGCTGTGGGCGACGGAGGTCAGAAGGAATTTCGACAGGCGCGACATTGATTTGACGAAGGTCCTGCCGCGTCTGGAGGGGAAGCGCGTCCTGCTGGTGGCATCCACCGGCGATACCACCATTCCGGCGCATATCACACGGCGACTGACGCCGCACCTGAGGGACGGGCACGACTACTGGGAGGTCGACGGCGTCGAGCACGGCGGCATCTATGAGAGCGAGTTCGGCCCGGAGTACCGGGCGCGCCTGCGCTCATTCCTCGCCGCTTGCGGCGAGGGGGTTCCGCCTAAGGCGGACTAAGGAGCCCCGTCCGCCTCAGGCGGATCGGGGCGGGAAATCCGCCTCAGGCGGATGACTCCCCGAGCCTGCTCTCCCGTGGTGAGAAATGCGGGTTAGCCCGCGGCCGAGGGCCGCTACTTTATTAAACCGTGCTTCTTCGCCACGCGCTCAAACGCCGGCATGGCGCGCTCTATCGTGCCGTCCTCCACGCAGAACGATATCCTGATGTGGCCGGGCCTCCCGAAACCGCTGCCCGGAACCGTGAGCACGTATTCCTTTTGCAACTCCCGCACGAACGCCACGTCGTCCGGGATGGGCGTCTTGGGAAAGAGATAGAAGGCCCCCTCGG
>JAUXGI010000292.1 GCA_030622295.1 Planctomycetota bacterium | reverse complement strand
TTTCAAGGGATCACCACCAAGCCGGTCTTGATCTTGGCCAAGAGGGTTTTCTCCGTACCAGCCAGCCAGTCCTTGCTAATTCGCAACAGTCACCAATTTAGACGGATCTTCGGCAAATGGTCCGTTACAGTCCGATTCAAGTCCCTGTTGTTTTCTAGTGCGTGAATTTGCGCACGCCGGTGAACATCAGGCAGATGCCGTGCTCCTCCGAGGCGGCGATTACATCCGTGTCCTTTATCGAGCCGCCCGGCTCCAGCACGTACTTCACACCGGTCTTCGCGGCATTGTCCAGGCCGTCGCGGAAGGGGAAGAACGCATCCGACGCGAGGACCACATGGTCGCCCGCCATTTCCGTGTTTACGTATTCCTCGACGTTCTCCACGCCTTTGGCTTTCGCTTCTAGCGCCAGGTTGTCGCGCGCGCGCATGCCGCTCAGCATCACTGAGTCCTTGCGGTTGGGCTGGCCGCAGCCCATGCCGAGTATCTGGTATTTGCCCGGTTCGTATTCGCGGGCGATGCAGATGGCGTTGGACTTGACGTGCTTGACGTGCCTGAGCACGAAGTCATACAGCCCCGCGCGCTCGGCGGGCGGCGCGCCCTTCGTCACGACGCCGACCTTCAACTTCTTGCCGCTGTTGGCGCAGGTGTGTTCGGCGGCGGGCTTGACGAGTTCCGCGAACGAGTCGCACAGATAAAAGCGCGTGTCGCGCTCCTGCTCCAGCAGCCCGCCGGTGACGCCGCGGACGTTGTGCTTTTGAGGGTCGAGCGGCCGCGCCTCGCCGTATTCAAGCAGCCTCAGGCCGGCTTTCTTCTTGCCGAGGCCCTGGATGAATTCGAGCGCGTTCTTCTCGAAGGACGGTGCGAGGATAACCTCCACGAATTTATTCTCGATGAATTTCGCGCACTCGATGTCGAACGGCTTTGTGACCGCGATAACGCTGCCGAACGATGAGACGGGGTCTCCCTGCCAGGCGCGCTCGAACGCCTCGCGTAGTGTCGCGCCGGTGGCGTAACCGCAGGGGTTTGTGTGCTTGATGATAGAGATGGCGGTCATTCCGTGCAGTTCCAGCATGGAGTTGAGCGCGGCCTCCGCATCGACGTAGTTGTTGTAGCCCATCGGCCCGCCGTGTATCTGCCGGGCGTCGGGGACGGAGGGTTCGCCGCTTGCGGGGTCGCGGTAGAGCCAGCCCTTTTGGTGCCAGTTCTCCGCGTAGCGGCCCAATTGCTCGCCGCGGACGTATTTGAGGCGCTTGACCTGCTGCTCCCTGAGCGATTCAGCGAAGAATGTGTGTATCGCGGCGTCGTAGTCGGCGGTGCGCTCGTATGCCTCTATCATGAGTTCTTCGAGGAGTTCCTCGCCGAGGGCGCCGTCGTTTTTCTTCATCTCGTCCATGATTCGCCCGTAGCGGTTGGGGTTGACCACGGTCGCTATGGAGCGGTGGTCCTTCGCCGCGGCGCGTATCATGCAGGGGCCGCCGATGTCGATGTTCTCGACGGCCTCGTCGATAGTCGCTTTGGGGACAGTCCCGAATCTACGAACCGCTCCCGACTTGTCGGGGTCGGTTCCGTAATTCTGGGACAGTCCCCTGCGCAATTCGGCCGTGACCCGCTCGAAGGGGTAGAGGTTGCAGACGACCATGTCTATCTGCGGTATGCCGAGTTCGCGCGCCTGCTCGACGTGTTTGGGATTGTCGCGTTTGTAGAGAAGGGCGCTTTCGTAGTTGAAACTGATGGTCTTCATCCGGCCGTCGAAGTAGTCATCCTTTTCGTTGCCGGTGATTTCGCGGATGGGTGTAACGGCGATGCCGTTCTCCTGGAGGAGTTTTCCCGTGCCGCCGGTGGAGATGATTCTTACCCCTCTGTCGGCGAGGAATTTCGCAAACTCCACGATTCCGCCCTTGTCGCTGACGCTTATGATTGCTGTTTTAATCTTCAACATCTCTCCATATCCTCCAAATTCGTTAGGGTTCAAAGTTCAAGGCTCAAAGTTCAAGGTTCAAGGTTTCACGTTTTATGTTTCAGGCGCCGGAGCGTCAAACGGACAAAGCCTGCGGCTATCCGCTTGCCCCGTGGATTGGAAACACAATTCTCTTCACGTAATCAATGACATCATTGACTTTCTTGCTGATTTCCTTTTTCTTCGGGCCGGTGGTATAGATGTGGGCGTCTCTGAGGCTGCCGCTCTCGTCGTCGGTCGCGCCCAGAAACACCCCGCCACTTGCGCCCAGGTATTCATCCTTCGGCTCGATGTCGTTGAGCACCGCCCAGACCAGCGTCCACGCGCGGGCGAGCGCGTTGATGTTGTAGCCGCCGCCGCCGAGCACGAGCAGTTTCTTCGAGAAGCCGCGCAGGATTTCCGCGATATCCGCCATGGCGTTGTTGGTCAGGTTCAGGTGCGTCAGCGGGTCGACTGCCAGGACGTCCGCTCCGACCACGGATATTATCAGGTCCGGGTTGAAGGCTTCCATGAGCGGCGGCACGATTTCCCTGAAGGCCGCCGTGTATATTTCGTCGTCGGTCTCCGGAGGCATGGGAACGTTCACGTTGTATCCGAAGCCGCTCCCCGCGCCTGTTTCCGTCTGGTAGCCGCCCCAGGGGTAGAGGGTCTCGCCGGTTTCGTGGAACGAGATGGTCAGTACGCGGTTGTCCTCATAGAAGGCGTTCTGCACCCCGTTGCCGTGGTGGGCGTCGGTGTCCACGTATGCAACGCGGAGACCGCGATGGAGAAGGTAAGTTATGATGACGGCCACGTCGTTGATGTAGCAGAAGCCTTCCGCGTGCTTGCTCCCGGCGTGATGATAGCCGCCCATGGGGCGGGAGGCCAGGTCGCATTTGTCGGTTATCAGCAGGCGCACCCCATCGAAGGCGGCTCCCGCGCAGAGCGCCGAGTAATCATACACCCCGGGAAATACGGGGCACTCGTCCGTGCCGATGTTG
>JAUXGI010000165.1 GCA_030622295.1 Planctomycetota bacterium | reverse complement strand
GAGGCTGGACAACGTCATCGACTTCAACAAGCACTGGGGCCTGCTCATCGTAGGTTTCCTGAGGCTGGGGGAGACGCCGGATAATTCGAAAAAGCCCGCCGTGGAGCCCAACCGCATCCTCGGCGGCATCTCGGACATAGCCGAGATTATGGACACGCATGTGATTGATGAGGTGATATTCGCCATCGCCCTGGCGGAGGCGAAATACCTGGAAATCGCCATAGAAAAGTGCGAAGAAGTGGGCATCACATTCCACCTCATCGCGGACTTCCTGGACACGACCATATCCAGGGTCGGGTTCGACAGTATAGGACAGATTCCCCTGATGACTTTCTCGAGCGCGCCGCAGAACCTGGCTGCTACGTTTGCGAAGAGAGTTTTTGACATCGTGGTATCCGGCACTCTGCTCCTGCTCGCCTCGCTTGTGTTTATTTTCACTTCCCTGCTGATAAAACTGACCTCGAAGGGGCCGGTATTCTTCAGGCAGAAACGCGTGGGGCTCAACGGGCGCGTCTTCACGCTGCTGAAGTTCCGCAGCATGGTTTCCGGCGCGGAGAAGATGCAGGCTGAATTGATGAAAGAGAACGTCATGAGCGGGCCGGTCTTCAAGATAGAAAAGGACCCGCGCATCACGTGGATTGGCGGGAGAATCAGGAAGTTCAGCATAGACGAACTGCCGCAGTTGTGGAACGTGTTTGTGGGGCACATGAGCATTGTCGGGCCGCGGCCGCTGCCGACTTACGAGGTCGACAGGTTCGTCCGCTGGCAGCGCAGGCGGTTGAGCATGAAACCCGGCCTCACCTGCACGTGGCAGATATCCGGTCGCAGCAAGATAACGGACTTTGATGACTGGATGAAACTGGACTTGCAGTATATAGACAACTGGTCTTTCGGCCTGGACCTGAAAATCTTCTTCAAGACGATACCGACGGTGCTGTTCGGAATGGGCGCGCACTGATTTTCAGACGGCGGTTGACAAAACAAGGGAATTCATGCTAGGGTTCCCAGGCTGTTGCAAAACGGCGGGCGGGGCGAACGGAAAGCGGCGACACGTCAAAAAATCTAACACTTCAGGGTAACGCGTAATGATTCTTGTAACGGGAGGGGCTGGCTTTATCGGCAGTTGCCTTGTATGGAAACTCAATCGTGAAGGCGTACAGGACATTCTGATCGTAGACCACCTTGGGCGGGACGAGAAGTGGAAGAACCTCAGAGGAAAGACATTTGCCGATTACGTCGAGAAGGATTCCTTTCTGGATGATTTGAAGAAAGGAGTTTTTGACGGGGAAGTAAAAGCCGTGTTTCATCTCGGTGCATGCAGTTCCACGACTGAGAGCGACGCCTCCTACCTCCTGAAAAACAACTATCAGTATTCAAAGACGCTGGCATCCTGGGCCGTATCAAGAAATATCCCCTTTTACTACGCCAGTTCGGCCGCGACCTATGGCGACGGCAGCCTGGGTTATTCGGATGCGGATGAAGTGACCGCAAGACTCGTACCGTTAAACATCTACGGGTATTCAAAACATCTTTTCGACCTGTGGGTACTCAGGAACGGCCTCGAAAACAAGGTCACGGGATTCAAGTTTTTCAACGTGTTCGGCCCGAACGAGTACCACAAGGAAGATATGCGCAGTGTCGTAGTAAAGGCCTGCGAACAAGTTCAAAAGACCGGCAAGATACGACTCTTCAAATCTTATCACCCCGAGTTTAAGGACGGCGAACAGAAGCGCGATTTCATCTATGTAAAGGATGTCGTCAATATAATGTATGGCATCTTCCAGAGGAGAGACGTCAGGGGCATCTTCAACCTGGGTACCGGCCGGGCTCGCACGTGGAACGACCTGGCCCTGGCCGTTTTCCGCGCTTTGGAGATGAAGCCGTCAATCGAATATGTCGAAATGCCGGCGGAAATAAAAGACAAGTATCAATACTTCACGGAAGCGGACATGAGTAAACTGCGAAAGGCGGGCGTGGACTGCGACTTCGCGAAACTGGAAGACTCCATTGATGACTACATCGGGTTCCTGAAAGAGGGGGCGTATCTGTGAGCGAGCGGAGCGGTTCAAGTCCTACGGCGCCTAGATTGGCCCGGGCAAGTGAAAATGAGAAATACACCCCTCTTTTGAGGGAAGGCGTAAACACCCACAGGCTCCGTTGCGGCCACGTCGTCCTGCAGCCGGGCGAGTCGGTCGGGGAACACAGTACGCAGGCGGTGGAAGAGGCTATAGTCGTGCTTCAGGGCCGGGCGGAGGCAAACCTCGGCGGCCATAAGCCCATAATGGCCGCGGCAGGCCAGGTAATCTATATTCCTCCCCAAACCATCCACAACATCAGGAACGCCGGCGAGGCCATCCTGCGCTATATTTATATAACGGTACCGGTCAAGTAGACCGCTTACCCGTTTGCCTGGCGGTTTTACCCTCCAACGGGGTATGCGCCCCGGATGACACCTAGGGAGCATTAAAGAATTGCTGGTAAAAGGATACGCTCGGGGAGTCAGACCCCTCCCGCCCCGACAAGTCGGGGCTCCCTGGCGTCTGACCCCCTTGCTAAAGCCTGCGCATCGTGGCCTGACCAGCAATTCTTTAATGCTCCCTGACACCCATCTCCGCTTGAAAGAAGATAACAGTATGTGCTAGAATCTCGCCGCAATTGTGAGATTCAAGGATGTGCGAAGAGCGGAGAGTCGTCCATGAGCAAGCAAGTCAATCCATATCTGGAACGCTATGGGGCATTTCTCTATCCGGACCTCGACGCAGAGGGCAAGCAGGAAAAGGAGGGCCTTCTCAAATCTCCGGTTAAGGCGGTTGTCCCCAGTCGGGTTAGCACCGTCGCAGACATAATCCGCGCCATGGGTGATATGAGCATCCAGGCCCGCAACCTGGGGCTCGCATATCAGGTACTCAAGGACATGCTTGCCGACGTCGACCGCCCCACAATCCTGCTGGGGCTGGCGGGTCCGCTGATTGCCGGCGGGTTACGCCAGGTCATTCGGGAAATGGTGGAATACGGGCTGGTGGATGTCGTCGTTTCAACAGGGGCCATTCTCTACCAGGACCTCTATCAGGCCCGCGGCTACAACCATTACAAGGGAGAAGTGAAAGCGGACGATAAAAGGCTTCGCGACCTTTACATCGACCGCATATATGACACTTACGTGGACGAGGTCGGCTTCGGAAAGACGGATTCCTGGGTGGCCGCGTTCGCCGACAGCCTTGAACCGGGCAACTATTCCAGCCGGCAGTTTCTGGCCGCCCTGGGAGGGATGGTTGAAAACCCTCTTTCCATTTTGGGGACATGCTCCAGGCGCGGCGTGCCGGTCTTCGCGCCCGCTCTGAATGACAGTTCCATCGGTATCGGGCTGACCGAACACCATCATCGGCTGGTGACTGAGGGGGCACGCGGCGTCACCATCAACAGCATTCAGGACAATTACGAGTTGACGCAGATCATTGCCCTTTCCCCGGCGACAGCCGCCATCTACGTGGCCGGAGGCGTGCCCAAGAACTATATCAACGATTCGGTCGTCATGAGTTATATCTTCGGTTGTGAAGACAAGGGGCATCGTTACGCCATTCAGATGAGCACGGCGGTAACAGCCGACGGAGGGTTGTCCGGTTCCACACTCGACGAGGCCAAAAGTTGGGGCAAGATCCGCAAAGGCGCCCGCCACGCGATGGCCTGGGTGGAACCCACCGTTGCTCTGCCTCTGCTGGTGACGGCCGCCTTGCAGGAAAAACTCCATGAAGGCCGCAAACGCCTGGGATTTACATGGGAAGGACAGTTGCTGAAGAAATTGGACGCCCTGGAGCCGGCTGCTTCATCGTCCTGAATGCCGGTTATCTCCAGCCTGTGCCGGGCACTCGCACGGCTGGCCGCCTATGATTCCTCCTCCTCCTTGCGGGCTTTGATATTCACCTCAAGGAAGTCCTTGCCGTCAAAACTCAATAGTTTCCCTTTCCCCTCTATAATCGTCTCAATGTGAACCGGTCTGCGCCAGATGCCGCCCAGGTTCTTCAGCGTATCGACGGCGTGGTTATGCTTGAGGTCCACCCCCTCGTGTCGGTGCTTCAGGTACAGTTCACCGCGATTCCGGTAATTCGCATCGACTACGGCGATGTTCGGCTGCCCGCAATTGGTAAGCATGAAGAGCAGTTTCTTCCTCACCTTATCGAAGTCCCTGTCCAGTATCACGTAATTGCCGGTACTCTTG
>JAUXGI010000412.1 GCA_030622295.1 Planctomycetota bacterium | reverse complement strand
TGACGGGGACAACAGGGCAGCCAGCAAAGCCCCGGAGCAGACAAATCCTGATAACGCCGGGGACACGCCCGGCGGCCCTGAGCCTGCCCCGAGCGCGGGTCCTGATGGGAGAGGCAATCCCGACGGCAATCATGACGGTGGCGGTCAGCCGCCCCAGCCTCGCAACGATACGTGGGATCCCCTTCTGCCTGACAGGGAGTATGACGACACACCGATGCCCGGGGGCACGAAGACCGTCCCGGGTTACGAGGAATTGCTGCGGCGTTTTCGCGAGGCGCTTGTGAAGGAAGGCGCGAGACTGCCGAAGTGAGACATTCTACAAACGAAACCTGAAGGGGTTTGACCCCTTCAGGTTTCATTTACGTTTGTGCGCCGCACTTTTGCAGGAGTTTCTCCCAGCGCCGGTCGACTTCCTCCTGCATGGCATCCACAACATGCCTGTTCTCGGGTTCCATTATCTGTTTGAACCGGCCCTGCGTTTTTATCCACTCACTGACGGGGAGTTTTTCCTTTGGTTTGTAGTTCAACTTGTACTCGCCCTCGTCAATCTCGTAAAGCGGCCAAGAGCACGTCTCCACGCCCAGGCGGCACGTTTCCACGGCGTGCTCGGCCTTGACGCGCCAGCCGCGGTTGCATGAGGCGAGGATGTTGAGGAACGAGGGCCCGTCTTTTTCCTGGGCCTTCTGGACTTTCGCCATAAGGTCCTTGAAATCGTGGATGCTGGCCTGCGCGACGTACGGGACGTTATGCGCGGCGAAAATCTCCGTCAGGTTCTTGTCGTATTGTTCCTTGCCCTTATGGACCTTTCCGGAGGGCGCGGTGGTAACGTTGGCGCCCAGCGGCGTGGCCGACGAACGCTGTGTGCCGGTGTTCATGTAAGCCTGGTTGTCGTAGCAGACGTACAGCATCCTGTGCCCGCGCTCCAGCACGCCGCTTATCGCCTGCATGCCGATATCGAAAGTCGCGCCGTCGCCCCCGAAGGCTATGAAGTAGTATTTGTCCTTCACCTTGCCTTTGCGATTGAGGATATTCCAGGCGGACTCGATGCCGCTCATCGTCGGGGCCGAGTTCTCAAACGCGCTGTGTATGAAGGAACAATCCCACGCAGTATAGGGGTAGATTGTCGTCACTACCTCCATGCACCCCGTCGCGCACGACGCGACAACCGGCGTCTTTGACGCGCGCATGACCAGTCTCAGCGCGATGGTACCTCCGCAGCCCGCGCAGGCGCGATGGCCCGGTCTGATTAATTCCGGCTTCTTCGACATTTCTTTCAGGTTTATTGCCATGATCCAACCTCGTTGTAATAGCAGGAAGCGAGGATATTCTACGGTCAGTTCCTTCACCGAGCGAGCGGCGATTATAGCAATCGCCAGACAAAAAGCAAGCAACATTACCCGCCTGTGAGCATGTGAGAATCCTGGATTTTCACATCGTCTCCAAGTTCCGCGCCGCGAGGGGGTCAGACGCGGAGGAGGAGCCATCCGTAAGGATGGCGACGGGAAAGGGTCTGACTCCCCGAGCCTCGCAGG
>JAUXGI010000097.1 GCA_030622295.1 Planctomycetota bacterium | reverse complement strand
TGAGAAATGCGGACTCAGGCGAAGGACTCCCCGAGTCTCTACAGAACCTCTGGCATGGAATTGATTCTATTCATAATCGCGGTACTCGCGACGTTCGCGGCCATCGCCGCCGCGGGCACGTCACGGCTGAGCCTCAATGCACGGCGCGCCCTGGCTGTGCTCTTCGGCGCAGCGGCGGCGGCGGCGCTCTACATCCTGTGGCGGCGCATCGAGTTCGTGCGCCCCTGGTGGCTGCTGGGGATGCTCGCGGCGGTGCCCATGTACCTGCTCAGCCGATGGTCAAGGATACCCATCTCACCCCTTCGAAAGCGCCTTGCCCTGTTCATGCACGTCGTCATACTGGCGCTCCTGGTCGCCGCTCTCGCCGGAATCAAATCCACCACGAAGAGCGAAAAACTCTGCGTGGTTTTCCTCCTGGACATCTCGCGAAGCGTCGAGCAGGAAAGCATCGACGCCGCCAGGGCCGCCATCGCCGGAGCGGCGGAAGACATGACGGAGAAGGACTCCGCGGCGCTCATCGTCTTCGGCGGCGAGGCGTCGATGGAAATCGGCTACGCCTCAAAGGAAGATTTCAAGATAGGCGGCGTGACCAGCAGCGTGATTACCCGCGACTTCACCGACCTCTCGGAGGCTATGCGCCTGGCCATTGCGTGCTTCCCGCAGGATGCGCAAAAGCGAATCGTGCTGATAAGCGACGGCAACGAAAACTCGGGCGCCGCCGTTCGCTCGGCCATACAGGCCAAAAGCGCGGGCGTCGACCTGCAGTGCGTCTGGCTGAAAGGCACGACGAAAGAAGACCTCATGGTCAAACGCGTTATCGTGCCGGATGTCGTCATAAAGGACGAGAAGTTTGACATCCGCTTCGCCATCGAAAGCACGTACGACACAAGGGCCGACATTACGATACTCGTGAACGACAGGGAGGTCGCAGGCGGGCGGCTGGAAGACCGGGAAATCAAGCAGGGCGAGAATTTCTTCATGAGGAAGGTAAGACTGCCGGAAGCGCGCCTGCACAGGATAAAGGTGAAAGTCAGAGACCGCCTGAAGACGGCGAGAAACGAAACGGACGACGTAATCAACAACAACCAGTACGAGACCTTCGTGAAGGTACTGGGCAAGTCCAGCCGCGTCCTTTACATTGAAGGCGGCGGGCCGAAGGCGAGGGAGGAGAATGAATCCGGCTCGCCCTCGCCGGAACGCAGCCCGGAAAAGTTCCTCCGCGACGCACTCCTCAAGAGCAAGATAGAGGTTGACGTCGTGGGGCCGGAGGGCATCCCGCAGAGGATGGCCGAGTACGAGCAGTACGACGCGGTCATCATAAGCGACACCGCGGCGCGCTGCTTCGAGGCGAACAACGTGATGGAAAAGATACGCGCCTACGTCCGAGACATGGGCGGGGGCCTCATCATGGTTGGCGGCGAGAACAGTTTCGCCCTGGGCAACTACACGGACACGCCCATCGAGGACGCCCTGCCCGTCAACTGCGACATAAGGGAACAGTACTATCTCGCCAGCGTGGCAATAGCCGTGGTAATCGACCGTTCCGGCAGCATGATGGCTCCCGCGGGGGGAGGCAAGACAAAACTGCAACTGGCCGCGGAAGGGGTCGTGGCGACCGTAAACAGACTGAAGGGGCGGGACAAACTGGGGGTGCTCTTTGTCGATACCACGACCATGTGGCTGCCGACAATCCGCGAGATAGGATCGTCCAAACAGGCTATCATAAGCAACGTCCGAGGGGCCCAGTCCGGCGGGGGCGGCATTCTCGTCCGCACCGGCCTGAAGGAAGCCTATGTTGAACTGACGAGAACGAACGCGAACGTCAAGCACATCATCCTTTTCGCCGACGCCGACGATGCGGAGGAACTGCACGGCACAATGCAACTCGCCAGGCAGGGCCGCCGACAGCAGCCGTCCATTACTCTGTCCGTCATAGGCCTGGGCACGGCCGGCAGCAAGGACGCGGGCTTCCTGAAAAAACTGGCTGAGGACGCGGGCAAGGGACGATTTCACCTCGTAAGCGACGCCCGGAAACTCCCTTCCCTGTTCGTCAAGGATGCCCTGCTTGCGACGAAGAGTTACCTGATTGAGAAAGATTTCCAGCCGATTGTCAAAAGCGGATTCGAACCGGCGCTCAAGGGAACGGGAATAGGGAACCTGGCCCCGAAACTGCACGGGTACGTCAGCGTGTCGAAGAAAGACGCCGCAACCGTGTCGATGATTTCTCCCTTCAAGACGCGCGACCCCATCCTGGCGCGCTGGCAGTACGGTCTCGGCAGGTCCGCCGCATTCACCAGCGACTGCAAGAACCGCTGGTCCGAGCACTGGCTTAATGAGCGGAGCGAGTTCTATCACAAGTTCTGGGGGCAACTGGTCAAGAGCATAATGCGCAGCCCGTTCCCGTCGATGTATTCGTCGAGAATGTGCTTCGACAGGCAGACCGGCAGGATAGAAGTGGAGGCGCTCGACGAAGGCGAGTACGTGAACTACCTGGACCTGAAGGTCAGAGTGGTCCTGCCGGACGGAAACACGCTGGAGGTGAATCTGCCGCAACAGGGACCGGGTGTCTACCGCGGCGAGTTCAACGCCGAGCAGGTCGGCGGGTACTTCGCAGTCATAGTCGAGGGGAAATCGGGGCGACTCATTGGAAAGATGCAGCGGAGCATTCCCTATTCGCCGGAATACATGAAAACCGGCGGCAACCCGCACCTGCTTCAGTCCATGGCCTCGGCCGCGGGCGGCAGGTATCATGGGTCACTGGGCGGTGTGGCCGGCGAAAATCTCTTCTCGCATGACAACGTCGAGCGCAAAACCTACCACGAGGTATGGCAGACCCTGCTCCTGGCGGCCATGGTCCTGCTGATAGTGGAAGTGGCGGTAAGGCGGCTGTCACTGCCGCAGTTTCTCGCCGAGGGGTCGCGCGCCGGCAGGAAAGCGCCTTCCAAACCGATGCTCGGCGAACTGCTCAAGCGGAAACAGCAGCGCAGGGAGGAAGAAAAGAAAGCGGGCGAGGTTATTGACCTCGGCGAGTTCATCGCTCCCGCCGACAGGGTCGTGATAGGAGTACCCATTGACGAAGAGCCCGGCACGCGGATGAATGAGCGGCAGGTCGATACGGAACCATCCAGCGAAACGCTCGACCGCCTGCTCCGCATCAAAAGGCGACGGGAACAGCCGTGAAACTGTCCCCCGCCCCTTTGGGGGACGGTTTTTCGCCTCAGGCCTTTTTCTTGCCTGCTTTTTCCCCTTCGCCCGGCGTCGCCTCAGCGGCGGCCTCGGCCTCGGTCTTCTCGGCAGCCGCCGGCCCCTTGGTCTTGCCCCTCTTCTTGAGTTTCCTGCTGGCGACCTTGGGCAGGCCGAAAACCGACGCATCGTCTTTCAGGCGGTCCTCTTCCTCAAGTGCCTTGAGGCGCTCCGTTCTGGTCAGGACGTTGCGGTGTTTCGCAAGCGCGCCCTTGGTTATAAGACTCTTGTGCAGTGACATCTCAGACGTCCTCAGTCGAATATCCCAGTGTTCTCACCGGGCGCGAAACCGCCCGGCATGTTATTATGCCTGTTTGAATACCGCCTCTCCCACTTTTGCCCCGAATATTTCCGCTATGCACTCGCACTTCGCAAGCGTGAGGAAAAACAATCTTCCCCGGAATTCATCCCGGTGCGAGTATTCGTCGAGCGTTTCGAAGTTCGCCTGGCCCTTGCTTATGATGATGTCGGCGTCGCGGAATATCTTCTGGAACTCGGGCGAACAGCCGCTCAGCGGCACGCCGAGCGCGTCGATGCCGGGGTCGATGATTCGCGCCGCTCTGTCAATCCCCACATGGCGCGCGTCTTCCGCTGTGACATCGTTGATTATCGGGCTGCGCCTGACCACGCACGTCACGTCGACGCCGGTGAACCGCTCGATGAGCAGCCTGTCCAGGACCACCTCGCCGGAGTTGTCCAACAGGTAGAGCAGGTTGCGCGAACGCCGCAGCATCTCGCGGAACTTCGGGGAGTCGTCGACGGCGAACCCGCGCTCCAGCACCGACCTGACCGTATCGTCGAAGTCGTACCCGGGGCCGATTCCCGTGTCGATTACGTTGCCCGCTATCGCAAGCAGCATGGCGGTCTTGAGCGGGTCGCCGCTTTCGCGGACCAGTTGCGCGAACCTGTCGTAATGCTTCAGGACTCTCGCGTTCTGTTCGCGCTTCTGTTCTGCGAAAGGGTCGGAATCGCCGAGAATTTCATAAGCGCGCTTCAGGCAGTCGAAACTTATCTCCGCAGGGCTGCGTTTCAGGTCCATTGTGGAGAGGAGTCTCGCCGCCTCGACCAGCATCACTGTGGTTTTTTCGTCGTCGGCGCCCACCTGTTTCGCGGCGGAATGCACCTGTCTGAAAACACATGGAAAACACTCTGGCTTTGCAATCACTGTTCCTGCGGTGCTCCTCCACAAAACATACAAAAGGGGCAAGGCCCCTTCTGTTTATTATAAGCGTGCTGGGAAAATCCTACGGACGTCTGGTGACATAGCATTCCTTATAAGCCTTGTCCTTCGCCCGAAAATGCTCGATATGCCTCTCCGCGCTCTCTTTGCTCTTGAAACGCCCCACATACAAAACGATGTGCGACGCGCTTCTGTCCAGCCGTACGCTCGGGTAATGCTCTTTGTTTTTCAGCGTTTCCGCGTGTTCCTCGAAATGCCGCCTGTTCGCGCTGGTGTGGGGGCCCATCGATATGAGTTTTATGCGATAGTCGCCGGTGCCGTCGTCGGTGATTGGCGGTTGAACCAATCCCGCTCGGCCCGTTCCGTCGGATTTAGAGGACGACGAGCCGCTCATGTCCCGCCTCTCACCCGACGCCGCTGCGATGCGGATGCCCTCGCTTTTTCCGGCGGCGTAGCCCCCGTGGTAGCCCCACACCCAGGAGATAACCAGCAGGCCTGTGAGCGCCAGAACGACAACCAGCGCGACGTCGTACTTCATCACGAACGCCTTGCCGCGATAATGGCCGATGGCCTTGCGCGTGGGGAACGGCTTCTTCGTGTCCGGCGTTTTCAGGCTCGTCGCCCCCGGAGTAGTCGCCCTGTCCGGAAGCCGCCCCTCGATACCGCCAAGCAGCAGTGTGGGACGCGGCGTCCCCGGCTTGGGCTCAGGTGGCGGCAGGGGTCTTGTTTCCCGGGGAGAACTTTCCTTCCGGGCCGGTCTTTTCCCAATCCCCGTTGACCCGCCGCTGTTACGTTCCCTAAGAAATTCAAAGAGCTTTTCTGCACTCCCCCCTCGCTTCATGGCTTTACTCCTGACAGGCAGAAACCGTACGCCTATCAGCCCCCCTCGGAAACTGATATGAAGCGCCCTGAAACGGGGTGATTGTACCAGCCGACGCCGCATAGTCAAGCACAAAACACCCGTCCCACGCCCGATGGGGTGCACGTCAGAAATGTGGGTAGACGGCTCTGGTTGCTATGCTGGACGGGGAGTCATCCGCCTGAGGCGGATTGTCCGTTGCCTGTTGCCGTTTGGCGAATCGGGCGGCTGACTCCCCGAGCCGCACAATACGAAGAAGATGGAGTCGCGCATCGGCAAACTCAACAGGCAACTCGAACACAAG
>JAUXGI010000172.1 GCA_030622295.1 Planctomycetota bacterium | reverse complement strand
GTATATGGGCCGAGAGACCGCGACGGGCTTGATTTGTTCCGCAACGTTCAGCGTCACATTGCGGCCGTCGTCGGGTTCCGCCGCGCGAGGCTGATATCGACGCACGTTAAGGACATCGTGGAGGGGACGGCGCTGGCGGGTTTCTCCGGGCGGTCGGCGGGGCGCACGTACTTCATCTGCTTTGACAGGCCGCATTCGTGGGAAGAGATATTCGACGCCATCGCCGAGGCTCTGGGCAAATCCGTGGTCCGGGTGCGCGTGCACGGCGACACGGTCAAACTGCTGGGCAGGTGGACGACGGCGCTGGCGGCGACGGCTCGCGTATTGCGGCCTCGGATGCAACCGCCGCTGCTTACCGTGGCGCGTTCAATTGAACTGGCACAGCGTTGCTGGCTCTGCTCCTGCGAACGTGCAAAGGGTGAACTGGGGTTCGCGCCGAAGGTAGACATGCGCGAGGGCATACGCCTCACCGCCGGATGGTACCGCGAGCACGGCTGGCTCAAAAAACTCTCAACCAAAGGGGTCCTTTAGCCCGCATTGCTCACCATGGGAGAGACGAGGCTCGGGGAGTCAGACCCTTCCCGGCGGCCCCTGGCCGCTCTTATACTTTCGGTTTGCATGACCTCGGAAATAATGTCCGAGAAGAGAGAGCGTGAAAGGAAAAGACAGCCGAAGGCTGCTCCTCAGCGTCTGACCCCCTCGCCAATCCGGCTCAGGTGAAGTGTTTCCGCTTGACTTGCGGCGGGTTTTCAATAGAATACCGCCCCTTATCCCTTCAGGGGAAAGAGATATTTGCCCCCATCGTCTAGTGGCCCAGGATGCCAGATTCTCAGTCTGGAGACACGGGTTCGACTCCCGTTGGGGGTAATTGAAACCAAAAGGCGTTCATCCCGATTGCTCGGAATGGACGCCTTTTTCTGCGTGTTCTGCGCTATTCTGCGTCTTCTGAGTTCTATGGTACAGGGCCGCCACCCGCTGCCTAGTCTTCCTTCTTGATGGCTTCAACCGGGCATTCTGGTATGCAGGTTTCGCACTCGGTGCAGGTCTCGGCGTTTATGACCGCCTTGTCCTCTTTCATCGAGATTGCTTCCACCGGGCAGACCGGCACGCAGGTTTCACATCCGACGCATTCTTCTTGATTGACCTTTATCATCAATGCCTCCTGGAAGTAAACGTGATTACAGGTTGTGCGGCTCGGGGAGTCATCCGCCTGAGGCGGACTCCCGCTCCGATTCGCCATAGGCGAATCGGATCTCCTTGGCGTCTGACCCCCTCGCGGCCCCTCGCGGCCAAGAAGCGCGCGGCTCAACCGCCGTCGGGCGTCGGTCCTTCTCCCGCGAAGAGCCACTCGGCCGTGTTGTTCAGGTAGTCGTAGGTGTTTTTCAGTATCTTGTAGTGCTGGCTCTCTTCGTCCTTGAGGAAACTGAAGAGGTTCCTTTCCTCGGTCGTGTCGGCGCTTTTCTCGGCGTTTTCGTAGAAATTGCGGCCGTCGCTCTCGATGTTCATGGCCGTCTTGAGCGCGGTAATCTCGTCTGCGTCAGTGAGCAACTTCTTTATCTCTCCGCCCGCATTCGAGAAGGCCGCCCGAAACCTCTTGACCGGTTCGTCGTCATCCTTGCGCGTCTTTGTCTTGGAACGGCCCTTGATGTATTCCTTGATGCGTTTTATGTGCTTGAGTTCATCCTTTGCGAAGAACTCGAACATCTCGGCCCCGATTTTGCTCTTACACCTTTTGCTGACGTCGTTGTAAAATTCGTAGCCGTCCTTCTCGAACTGCAGGGCAAGTTCCACGGCGGACTGAATGCCCTCTGCTCGGGGCTTTCCCATCATATTGCTCCGTAAATAATCGGCCCAGGGCCATCACGTCGGCAGGGAGGATGTGCCTCCTGCACCGTGCTACACCACCAGTTGCCGGCGGTCTTCCATGTCGAACAGTTTTCTCTCGGCGGCCTTGTTTATGCCCAGCGCTTCGCGCTTGCTCTCGATGTGCTCGCGCACCATCCGGGCCACCTTGTGCGGGTCTTCCTCGAAGCCCCACTTCGCGCCGTATTCTTTTTCCATGCCGTCGAACAGGTAGTCGCTCAGTTTCCCGGCACCCTGGACGAGCAGCGTACCGCCGCCGCTGAATATGGTATAGACGCCGGATGTTACAAAGTAATGGCCTATCGATATGGCCTTCTCGCTCATCCACTCGGGGCAAAGACCGACCACGGGCAGGTCGCTGATGTCCTCGCCGAGGCCTCCCTCGTTAACCATCCCGGTGCATGCAATGAGTATGCGGCTGTTGTCCACGCAGGAGCCCGAGTGCAGCACGGGCGGCATGCCCACCGTCTCGCAGATTTCTCTCAGCCCCGGTCCGGCGAACTCTTTCATCTCGGGCTTGAGCAGGCCGACCCTCGCGCAGGTGCCGGCGGAGCAGCCGGTCTGCACGCAGAGGATGTCGTTCTTGATGAGTTCCTTCACGAGAATCGTGTGGAACGACTCCCCGTCGACCTTGGCGTTGTTGCAGCCGACCACGCCCGCAACGCCGCGTATGCGGCCGTTCATTATGTTGTCGTTCAACGGCCTGTAGGAGGCGCGGAACCTGCCGCCGAGCATGTAGAGCATGGTCTCATGGCTGAATCCGGCTATGAGTTCCGTCTTTTCATCCGGGATGTAGACCTTCGAGGGGTCGCGGCGCTCGAAGTTGTCGATGGCCATCTGAACGATTTCCTTGGCGATTTCGAGAGCGCGGTGTTCGTCGAACTCCACATGCACGGCGCCGGGGAAGTGGGCGTCGCGCGAGGTACTTATCAGTTTCGTATGATAGTGCCTCACCGTGTCCGCCACGGCCGGCATGATGCACTGGATGTCAACCACCATTGCCTCGACGGCGCCCGTGCCGATGATGAGTTCCTGCTGGAGAAACGTGCCCGCGCTGGGGACGCCGTGGCGCATAAGCAGTTCATTGGCGGTGCAGCAGCAGCCGGATACCTGTATGCCTTCGGCGCCGGCCGCTTTTGCCGCATCGAGCATGTCCGGGCTGCGCGCGGCGATCACAATCATCTCGGAAAGCGTCGGTTCGTGCCCGTGCACGACCACGTTCACCTTCGTGGACGAGATTACGCCGAGGTTGATCTCGGCCCTGACCGGCACCGGCCGGCCGAAGAGGATATCCTGTATCTCGGTGCCGAGCATCGAGCCGCCCCAGCCGTCGGCCAGCGCCGTCCGGGTGCCCTGGCGGATGAGTTCCCTGTAGTCGTGCTCCACGCCTATGTGGGTGCGCGACATGCAGGCGGTAATTTCGCGGTCTATGCCGCGCGGCTCGACGTTATTTTTCTTCCATATTTCCCGCCGCTTCTTCGGCGCTCGCGCAATCAGGGTGGTGGTTCCTTCGGTCCTGCCGAACTCGGCGAGGGTCTCCTCGGCCAGTTCGCCGGCAATCTCCTTTATCGGGCGGCCTTCGGTCTCAAGGCCGTAAACGTCGGCCAGCATGTAGACCTTGTCCGGTTCCTTTATCTCGTAATCGCCGGCCTTGCCGCGGCAAACATCCAGCAGGGTCTCCACGACCGCCCTGGCGTGGTCGGTGTGGGCGGCGCTCCCCGCGGCGATGTGGCGTATGAAGTTCCTGGCGGCGATGGTGTCGGCGTCGGCACCGCATACTCCCTTCTGCGGGCCATGACCGGTCGGGTCTATGCGGCACGGGCCCTGGTTGCACAGTTTGCAGCAGAGGCCGAGTTTGCCGAAGCCGCACTGCGGCTCCTGCCGGGCCAGCCTGTCCCATACGGTGTCAATCCCCTCGCCCCGCATTTTGTCGAGCACTTCCCGGTTGCCTTTGTCAAGCCAGTTGGCGTCGGCGGTCATATCGTTATTCCCGTTCGTACATGCAGTTTGGTCCCGGCCTTACTGCGAGGGGGTCAGACGCTGAGGAGCCCCGCCTAGCGGGGTCTTTTCCTTTCGCACTTGGTATCCTCGGATACCGCCTGCGAAGTTATGTGAGACGAAAGGAAAAGAGCCGCCAGGGGCGGCTGACTCCCCGAGCGTGCCACCCATTGAAACGCAGGAAACGCAGAAATTCGCAGAAAGCCGCCGAAGGCCCCGCTTCGCGGGGTTTTTGTACTTTCGTTCTATCTAATCTCAGGGGCAACCCCGGAAACACGAACGGCAAAAGTACAAAAGCAGCCGAAG
>JAUXGI010000192.1 GCA_030622295.1 Planctomycetota bacterium | reverse complement strand
TCCATACCACGGGAGAAACCAGCAGCGCCAGACCGATAACCGGCACCGCCACGCGGCGGAATGTTTTGCCTCCCGGCGACCCGGCGGCGGAACGGGTGAGCAGCGATGCGATGGCCCCAAAACCCACCCCTGCCAGACATGCAAGAAAGGGAAAGGCCGGCAGGAATAGCCCCACGCCGTCATACTTGAGTGTCCCCGGAATAGCCGCCACCCCCAGGGGCACGGCTGCGCTCAGGATAAGCAGCAGCCCGATGCGTTTTCCCCCCTTACGAATTGCGCTTATAATTGCGCTTATCAGACCGACAAGCATCGGCGGCACCAGCGCCACGGGCAGGGTCAGCCCCGTCAATACGAGTGGATAGTGCCACGGCGCGGGATTGTCCAGATACGTCTCGCCCAGATAGTAGACGTGCACCGCAGCGTGCGTCAGTTGCCGTCCAATATACTCATCCATGTGCGCCCCGGGACTGTGCCATAACCACGGCCACAGAATGTAGAACACGGCAAGGGCAATCGCAAACGTGGAGAAAAGGTTCGGCAGAATCCTGCGCCTTTCGTGCAGCAGCCCCCAGACAAGAAGCGGAATCGGCAGGAAGAAAGCGTTGGCCTTCGTCAGCAACGCCAGACCCAGAAAGATACCATAGACCACGCTCCAGCGCTTGCTTTTCATGCCTTTCACAAAGCAAACGGTGGTCAGAAACGACATCGTCGCCATCATCATGTCCAGCGCGGCAACGTGCGCATGCCCGAAAACCCGCGGCATCAGAAGCAGAGACAACGCGGCAAAGGCCGCAGCGGCAATGCCGTACTGCCCCCGCACAAAAACATAGACCGCGCCCAGGAGTACCACAAAGAAAAACGCCGTGGCAATTCGCGAGGCGACTATCGGACCCAGCCACGCCTGGAAGACGCGCATGGACAGCGCTATGAAAAACGCCCCCAGCGGGGGATGATTGCTCAGGACGGCGCCCTGCTCGTTTCGCGGGCACCAGTGGCTGCAGAGCGCCTCGGGAGAAAAGGCGCTGCCTTCCTTCATGCCGAGCAGAATTTCAAACCACTCCAGGTGGATTGCCCCCACCTTTCGGTATGCCTGTTCGTCGGCGGTATTGCCGACATCCCGGGCCGTCCAGAGCGTCAGTGCCAGGCACCCGACCAGAAAAACACCGACAAGAAGCCACTCCCACCCAAAACGAAACCAGGAGGGGTTTGACCCCTTTTGTTGCAGTTTTTGATTTCCCTTCATTTCTTAATGCCCTCGACGATGAATCCGTTGCTCCTGATGCCGCGAAACAAGGTGCCGTCGAGTTCCCCTGTGCGGGCCGGGCTGATGTAAGCGATGTTGCTGATTCTGAAGCCGGCCCGCCGGAACAGGCTTCTTATCTCCCGAAGACTGAACAGGTGCAGGTACATATTCTTGATGCCCCGGTATGTTCTGAAGTACTTGTCGCCGGTTTCCACCCCGGGCAGGACTTTGCCCAGAAGGTGCGTCTTGAGGAGCCACTTGATGTCCGCCCAGTTCCACATGCCGAAATACATGTTGTGGAAATGGGCGATGAAACTTCCGCCAGGCACAAGTTGCCTGCGGATTTCTCTCAGCGCCTTGAGGCGGTTGCGGTCGCCCCGGACCATGCCGAGGGTGCTGAACATGCAGAGTGCGTAATCATGGCAGCCGGCGGGAACGGCAACCATGTCGCAGATGTTTGACTGTATGAAGTTGACCGATACACCCGCCGCGCGTGCCTTGCCGCGGGCTATTGCGAGCATGTGTTCCGACAGGTCCACCCCCGTCACCTCAAAACCCATCCTGGCGAAGTGAATCGCGTGCCTGCCGGTTCCGCAGCCGAGGTCCAGCAGCCGCCCGGGCGCATCCAGCAACGCCTCGAGCACGGCCAGGTCGAACTTGAACAGACTGCAATAGGCGAAGTAGTCGTCATAGTTCAGCGCAATGGCACGGGCGCGGGCGTATTCCATCGTTGACGGAGGTACGCCGTCGTCAATGTTCTCCGGCACTATGCGTCGAGGACTCATGCGTTTCGGTCAATGGTTGGAAGTAAGGTGAGGCTCGGGGAGTCAGACCCCCTCGCCCATGCAACGGGCAAAAGAGTTTCAGGTTTCAAGTTTCAGGTTTCAGGTCCATGGTCTATGGTCTACCGGCACTCGTTGAACCAGGCGATTTCTTCCATGGTTCTGCGCGGCTTTTCGTGTCTCGGCCAACGCTCTATATGGCCCATGGACATCATGGCAACGACGTGATACTTGTCGGGAATGTTCAACTCCCGCCGGACCTTTTTGCCGTTGAACCATCCCAGCCAGGATGTGCCGATGTCGAGTTCAAGCGCCTGGAGGGCCATCTGCTGGACGGCGGCGCCGATGTCGAGGAGGTAGAACTGGCAGTTCTGAAGGTGCGCGCCTATCCTGTTGGTAATCACGTCGAGTTTTGCTAAAATCACGACGAGCACCGGCGCCTTGATTGCCCAGCGCGTCGTGAAGTATATGCCGGAGAAAGCCTTCCTTGCGACACGCTCGCGCAGTGCGGGGTCGTCGAGGATGATGAAGCGCCACGGCTGAACGTTCTCCGCGGACGGCCCCAGGCGCGCCGCTTCGATGCAGCGCAGTATCTTTTCGCGCTCGACGGGCCTGTTTTGGTATTTCCTGATGGTTCGGCGTTTTTGAATCAACCGTTCTAACGGTCCGGCGTCTTCCATGAATTGCCTCCCTGGGATACGATAATGCCACGCGATTATAGCAAAGCAGAGATTAGAGACCAAGAGGTAAAATACGAGGCCGCACACAGACCGGCGGCGCTGCCCCGTGCGGGGGTTTTTACGGACAGGTTCCTCATCCGGGAAGGTGAATTCGCCGGCAGGATGGAGAAGCGTCTGCACGGCGTGGTGAGCGAGAAGTTGGCCGACGAGCACATCCGCGCAATAGAGTCGTACGTGGAGAGCCTCCGGGGAATGGGCGTAACCGTGGCCGACACGGTCTTCCGGAAAATCCCGACGGGCCGCCGGTACGCCGTCACGCTCTTTCAGGAAAGATTCGAGGAGAGCGAACTGGTCACGACCATCATCCGCGAGGGTGAAAAGGATGTCTGCCTCGATGTCTTCGGGCGAACGCTTCGAGAAGGCATGAAAGCCGTGAGACACAAGCACGAGCACGACGTTCCCGGCAAGGACGAGTTGGGTCTTCATTCGAGCCTGCGCAACTGGGCGATGAGGGAGGGCAAGATGTTTTTCCTGGACCTCACTCCCCCGCTTCGCCGCGTTAACGGCCGCACCTGTCCGTTGACGTTCCTCAAGCACATACCGGCGCGGTTCAAGTTCATCCCGTCTCTTCGCGCGCGCGATGTCTTTTTCAGGCTGGCCACGCGCGATAGTTTTTCCATGCCGGTGATGATTGCCGGCTGTCTGGCTTCCGCGGTGAGCAGGCGGCGGGAATTCGAGGACGAGTTCAGGCGGAAGACAATCGAGATAATCGAGGAGTGCATACCGACCGGCAGGAGGAGCGCCTACCTGGAGAAGATTACAGGCGAGAGGCTCGGCCTTCACCGCAAAATCAATCTCGCCTTCCGCAGTCTTTTCCGCTCATGAGGGATTAACCCGCATTTCTCACCACAGGATGTAGGGAACGGCCTTTAGGCCGTTCCGGGGGACGGTCTAAAGACCGTCCCCTACACCGCAATTGCGTGACAGGGTGCCTGCTCGACGTCAGCGAACGCTTGGCTGCTGTAGCATATCAATCGCGCCTTTGTACGCAGGCGACAGAAATTTTGGTGAGGAATACAGGTTAGAAATTCAGGAACGGAAAATAAATGAAGAACATCGCACGGGCAATCTACAACAAACTGGCCAGCCCCATCCTGACGAAGG
>JAUXGI010000235.1 GCA_030622295.1 Planctomycetota bacterium | reverse complement strand
GCCCCCGGCCCGTTCTTTCTGGCCGCGACGTAAGAGAGAGTCGCTGCCGGGAGCGCCGACGAAGCCGGCGGTGTCATCTGTCGGCGGCGAGCCGGCGGGCGGCGAGCCGAGTGCGTTCCATAATACGGATACCGCCATCACAAGGACCGCCGCGGCAGCAAGCGCAAACGCAATGCGATATATCACCGAGCGACGTCTGGAGGGTGCAACGGACGTGATTTGCTCCCTTTCCACCCTTGCCCACAATTCTTCCTCGAACCTGGCCCACTCCTCGGCAACCGGTACGGGCGCATCGACGCTGCGGATGACGTGCATCGCCGTGATTGCAGCGCGGAGATCCTCGGCGCACTCCGCGCAGTCTTTCACGTGTCGCTCCAGAACCGCAGACTCATCCGCGTCCAGCGAATCCGCCGCGCGCAACGATATCAACCGCCCGTATGTCTCGTTACATGTCATTTCATGCCTGTCGTCTTCGCTCTCCCTGCGGCAGCGCAGAGGCATCGTATCCGGCGCTCTCGAGCGCGCCGCGCAACTTCACAACGGCCCTGGCCAGATGGGTTTTCACCGCGCTTACCGAACACCCCGCCGCCTGCGCGATTTCCTTGAGAGGCATTTCGTTGAAGTGCCGCATGATGAAAACCTCGCGCTGCCTGCCGGACAAGTCTTTCAAGGATTGCATTACGATTGAGGAGATTTCGTCGCACTCGGCCTCAAGACCGGGCGCGGATGCTTCCGCCGCAAGCGTGAATGCCTCCATGCCTCCGATTACTTCGCCGCGCCGCCCCCGGTCCCGGCAATAGTTGGACGCCAGGTTCAGCGCTATGCGCTGGAGCCAGGTGGAGAACTTCGCCTCCGGCCGCCACCGGCTCACCGCCCGGTACGCCCTCAGAAACACCTCCTGCGTTATGTCCAGCGCGTCCTCCGCGGCAGAGCCCTTCGCGTAACCCAGAATGCGAAAATACACCGTGCGGAACACGCTTTCTCTGTGCATCCGCATGAGGGCGTCAAAGGCCGCGCGTTCTCCACGTCCCGCCCTTTGAATGAGGGTGCGTTCGTCAGCCGCGGACTCTGTCATCATCCACCATCTAAACCCGCCGGTCGCCCAAAAGACCACAACGTCAACGAGCGCCGGCAAAAAAAGTCGCTTTCGGCACGGGCGGTATTTTACTCCCGGCGATGCATAAGTTCAAATGCAAACAGGTCGGCCCATGACAGCAAAAGGGGTCAGACCCCTTTTGCTGTTATGGTCATCTGGTCTGCGGCGGGTCACCCTGCTCAGGAGGCATGTTGAACAGTCTGGACAAAGCCCTCAGCAAATCGCGGCGGCGGGAGTCCTTTCCCCGAGAGGCTTCCGCCCTGATGGCCTTCAGCGGTTCGTGCAGTAAACGGTTTACCAGCCGTTCAGTCAGCCTCTCCACCTCGCGCACGTACTCCTGCGAAGCGCGGGAGAACTTCGCCTTCGACCGCTCCAGTTCTTCCCTGCGGATATCGTGAAAATGCTCGGTCAGTTTCTGGATAAGCGGCGAGGCGTCGGTGTGCTTTGCCTCCTTCCAGTACCGCTCTGCGGCTCCTTCCACCATTTGAAGGCATTTGCCGACCTCGCCCTCTCTGAGGGCAAGGTTCTTATCGACGATTTCCTGGAGGTCGTCGATATTATAAACGTATGCGTTTTCCAGCGACCCCACTTCGGGCTCCACGTCCCTCGGCACGGCGATGTCGATGAAGAGCAGCGGCCTGTTATTGCGCTTTTCCATCACCCTCCGGACTCTGTCCCTGCGAACCAGATAGTGCGGCGCTGCGGAGGACGCCACCACAACGTCGGCCCGCGCGAGTTCAGCGTCCAGCGTGTCGAATCCCACCGCTTTTGCCTGGAACTTGCCTGCCAGTTCCAATGCCCTCTCCCGTGTGCGATTCGCCACGATGATGGAGCGCACACCCTTTGCGGCAAGGTGCCTGAGCGTAACCTCGCTCATCTTGCCCGCGCCCAGCATCAGCACGCGCTTGTCGTCCAGCCTGCCGAGTTTTTCCTCGGCCAGGTCCACTGCGACAGAGCCTGCCGAAACCTTGCGCCTGCTTATTTCACTGTCCCTGTGGATTTGCCTGGCCGAACGAAAGGCCGCCTGAAACAGAGGGTTTAGAACGGGGCCTGTCATTCCCTCCGCCGCTGATTGCGTGTAAGCGTCTTTCACCTGGGCCAGAATCTGCGTCTCACCCGGCACCATCGAGTCCATGCCGGAAGCGACCTTGAAGAGATGGCGCGCCGCGTCCCGGTCCCGGTATTCGTACAGCAGCCCGGCCAGGGCTTCCTCGCCGAGGCCGCTCCGGGCGGCAAGAAAGCGTTTCACTTCTTCCCTGACCGATTCACGTCCTTCGGCGTGGGCATAAACCTCGACGCGGTTGCAGGTGGAGACCAGCACCGTCTCGCGGGCGAAATCGCGCAGTCCGGCCAGCGCGTCTTTAAGCCGGGGCGGGCCGACGGCGAGTTTTTCCCGCATTTCTACGGGTGCCGATTTGTAACTGATTCCGGTTGCGAACAGGCTCATAGTACAAACGTGTGGCAGTTTTCGTAAGAATCTCAAACCGTGACCAGGAGCGGGTCAACCGCCCATCGTTACCGTTTTTCGAGCATCTTGAGGACGAACTGTCTGGCGGCCCTCACCCCTTTGTCCGCCAGAACAGACCAAGCGCGGCCATAGACGATGCGCTCCAGGATGCGGCGGCGCTTGCCGGCGGGAAATCGTTGCCTGACAAGTCCGCGCATCTCGCCCAGGAAGCGGACATATCGGGCATAACGCGCGGGGTAGCGTTTTTCCAGTTCCTTTCTGATTTTCTTTGCCAGCACCGGGCCGGCGCCGCCGGTGGAGATGCTTATCGTCATGTCGCCTCTTCTGAGGGTGGCGGGCACGATAAAGTCACACATCTCCGGCATGTCCACGACGTTCACGAGAACGCCCATGCGTCGCGCGTCCAGACACACTTGCTCGTTTACCGCCCGGTCGCCGGTCGCCGCGATCACTGCGGCGCAACCGCGCAAATCGGAGGCATCGTATTTCTTCCCGACCAGTTGACACCCCTTTAGCCTGTGAAACCCGCCGACGAACTCCGGCGCCGCCGCCGCCACGCTCGCGCCGGCTTCAAGCAGGTCTCTGGCCTTACGCAGCGCCACCTTCCCGCCGCCGACAATGAGGCATTTCTTCCCGCACAGGTTCAGACACACGGGATAATACTTCGCCATGAATCTCTCCAATGAAGCATTGTCTTCTTAAACGGCCAATTATATTATCGGATACCCCCGTGTGCAAGTACAGCCAACCGGCAGGGAGCATGTAAGAATTCTTGGAAAGTGAGCGACGGGGACCGTCACAATTACGGAACCTCGCGAGCCGCGTAAGTCCGCCTGAGGTGGATAGATTGCTGACTGTCCCCTCGCGGAACTTACATGCTCCCCTTCCGCCCTGCGTCCTTGC
>JAUXGI010000411.1 GCA_030622295.1 Planctomycetota bacterium | reverse complement strand
TTCGCAAAATGGAGGCGACCAATGACCGACCGTGAACTTTTCGGCGAGATAGCGGTTAGGAAAGGCTTTTGCAAACGCGGCGACATCCGCAAAGCCCTCTGCAGGCAGCGCAGCCTTCGCAGAAAAGGCAAGCACAAACTCATCGGCATGATTCTCCTCGAACAGGGGGCCATCGACAACTCCCAACTCATCTCCATACTGCGCCACATGCAGACGCTTCAGCCGGACCGACCGGATGTCATCGATTTCGGCCCGGGCGCCCCCCGGCCCTATCCACATCCGGCGCCCTGAGCGCAGACCTGAAACCACAGACCGCAGACCCCGAGCCGCGCACACCGTCCCCGCGCCGCAGGGGGAAATTGCTTGAGTATGTGACCGCCCGTGCTAGAATGGCGCCGGTCTTGCGCAGAGGGCGGATATGAAGCGACCACGGATCCTGGTACTCGAGGACAACACCACGCTGGCGGAGTCCACTCGACGCATTCTTGAAAGCGAGGGATTCGGCGCGGACATAGCGGGCACTCTGTCGTCGGCCGTTGAGCGTGTCCAGCAGTTTCCTTACGACCTGGTCATCGCCGACATGAAACTCCCGGACGGCAACGGCGTGAGCATACTGGACGAACTCAGGAAGCGCAAACTTGACACATCGGTCGTAATCATCACGGCGTACGCCACCGTGGAATCCAGCGTTGATGCCATGAAAAGGGGCGCGGAGGACTACATCGCCAAGCCCTTTACGGGCGACGAGTTGCTGATAACCGTCAAGCGCGTCATGGGAAAGCGCGCCGTGGTGAAGGAAAACGTAAAACTCCGCGGACAACTGCAGGCCCAATACGCCTTCGAGAACATTATCGGCGAAAGCGGCGAGATGCGCCGCATCTACCAGATAATAACGAAGGCCAGCCAGAACGACGTCAATGTAATCATCTACGGCGAGTCCGGTACCGGCAAGGAACTGGTCGCGCGCGCGATACATTACAACAGCGTCCGGCAGAATCATAGATTCGTCGTCATAAACTGCTCGGCCATACCGGAGGGTCTGCTGGAGAGCGAGTTCTTCGGGTTCAAGAAAGGTTCCTTCACCGGCGCTTACTACGACAAGGTCGGCCTGTTCGAGGTGGCCCATAAGGGCACGCTGTTCCTTGATGAAATCGGGGATATCAGCACGACCGTGCAGGTGAAACTCCTGCGCGCCCTGCAGGAACGCGAGATAACACCGGTCGGCGGCACGGAGAGCAAGAAGATAGACGTGCGTCTGATAAGCGCCACGCACAGGGACCTGCAGAAGATGGTCAAGAAAGAAGAATTCCGCGATGACCTGTACTTCAGGCTGCACGTCCTGCCGATATACATGCCGCCGCTGCGGCATCGCAAGAGTGACATACCCCTGCTCATGGCACACTTTCTCAGGAAACATTCCGAGGAAGCAGGCAGGCGCGTCCGCGGCTTCGCGAAAGACGCGCTGGCAAGGATGATGGACTACGACTGGCCGGGCAACGTGCGCGAACTGAGAACGGTCATCGAACACGGCGTCG
>JAUXGI010000044.1 GCA_030622295.1 Planctomycetota bacterium | reverse complement strand
GGTCTGACCCCTTTGTGTGTTATTTGCGGGGGGGGGGTGTTGGAATTCGGGCCTCGGGGCAGATCATCCGGTTTTCGCATGACATCTCGTCGGGAGAAAAGACATGGAGATTTCTGAAGTGATTAAGGGTCGCAGGAGCGTGCGCAAGTACGCCGCGCAGCCCCTGGAAGACGGTGTGGTCGAAGAGTTGCTGGATGCGGCACGGTGGGCGCCGTCGTGGGCGAATCTTCAGTGCACGCGCTTCATCGTGGTCAGGGATAAGAGCACCAAAGAGAGACTTGTCGAGGCGATGTCGCCGCGCAATCCGGCAAGGAATGCGGTCGCCGGCGCACCGGTGGTAGTCGTCTTTGTCGGGAAAATCGACGCCTCCGGCCACAAGGACGGACGGCCGGTGGACGACAAGGCCTGGTACATGTTCGACGTCGGTCTGGCGATGCAGAATTTCTGCCTGGCGGGACATGCGAAGGGCCTGGGTACCGTTATCGTGGGCTCGTTTGATTACGGGAAGGCCGGCGAGATAGTGAACGTCCCGGAAGGATACCAGGTGGTGGCGTTTACCCCGCTGGGGTATCCTGAGGGCGAGTCGAAGGCGCCGCCCCGGAAGGAGATGTCGGAACTGGTATTCCACGAAAAGATGTAGGCGGCATTTCTCACCACGGGAGAAAAAGGCTCGGGGAGTCAGACCCTCGATTCGCCAAACGGCAACGGGCAACAGGCAACGGGCAACAGACAATCCGCCTGAGGCGGATTCCGGGACGGACTAAAGTCCGTCCCCTACATTGTGCTTACGTGACATAGTATTCCTTTGAGACGCTTGGCCACCGGGCCGCAACAGCCTATGCGTCAACACCCGACATGCACCGGCCGAAATCGTGGTGAGAGATGCGGATTAGCGTAAACTCAGTCAACTTGAAATAAAAAAAGAACTGTGAAATGCGGGCTAATCCGTGTAATCCGTGGTGCTGCTTTGCCCTCTTGCGAGAAGTGCGGGTCAATTTTGTACTTTGATGTTGAAATCCCGGGCGAGGAGGTCGAGCAGGTCGTAGAAGTTATGGATTTCGTAGTTGGGGCGCGTTTTGCCTTCCAGGCCCGTGTATCTGCCGGTGCGCCGGTTGCGCACGGTTATCATTCCGATGGTGTTGGCGGGGTCGATGTCGTTGACGGGGTTGTCGCCGATGTACATCGCCTCGTTGGGCTTCAGCCGCAGGTCCGTGAGCGCCCTCAGGAACAGTTTTATGTTTGGCTTGCTTACGCCAATCTGGTCTGAGATGAATATCGCGTCGTTTTGTATGTACTGAAGGAGGTTGAGCCTCACGAGTTTCTCGGCCTGTTTCACTGCAAGGCCGGCGGTAATAATCCCCAGGATGAGATTTGTCTTCGAGTGAAGGAGTTTGAAGGCTTCCAGGGCGTCCTCGTAGGGCCGCAGGTGGCGGAACTTGGTCTCATGGTACGCCACGACTGCGGAGGCGATAAGGACGGCGGGGTTGATGTCCTTGCAGGTTTCCTGCGGGATTCGGAGCAGGAGTTTATCATAGTGCTCCTGGTAGTTGCTGCTGAACTCCGCTATTACTTCGCTGAGTTCCTTGAGGAGGGCTTCCCTGGGTATGTTGACGCCGGCATGAATCAGCGCATCCACGCTGTTCTCGCGCGCCATCTGCGAGAACTCGCTGGTGGAATAGAGCGTGTCATCGATGTCGAAGAATATGGCTCTTATTTCCGCCAAGGTATCTTACCCTCCCAATCCGCATTCCTCACCGCGGATGCGCGGCCGCACGGCTCACAATCCGGCTTCCATCTCATCGGGCGCGATGATCTTGGCGCTGACCAGGACGATGAGTTGTCTCCTGGCGGTTGAGTCGAATTCGCTCCGGAAGAAGAACCCCACCAATGGTATCTTCGCGAGTATGGGGACTTCGCGTTTGCGGTACTTGTCCTCAGCTTCCTTGAGACCGCCGATGAGAACCGTCCCGCCGTCCGGCACAACCACGACCGTCCGCAGGTCCTGGCTGTCCTGCTGGGGCAACTGTATCTCCAGATATATCGGCTTGCCTGAAGCGTCGCTGCCGCGTCGGAATCGGGCGGTCGCGAATGTCGGGGGGAAGGTTATGAACGGCCTGAGGAACAGCGTTATGTACCTGCGGTCGGCGCTGACGACGGGGCGCACGTCGAGGACCGTCTGGTCTGCAATCATGTCGAGTTCAGGCAAGCTAACCGACCCCGCGCCCGTGCGGTAACTCTTGATATAGGTCTGCTGCCTGCCGACGTAGATGCTGGCCTGCTGGGTGTTGAAGCATGTGATTCTGGGGGCGGTAAGCAGATGCTGGTTCGAATCCTGCCGGACAGCGCGGAGTATCGCTTCCAGGGATATCTTGTCCAGGATTTGCAATTGCACTGAAGTTCCGCCCGCCCCGCTCAGATTCGTCTTGAGAAGGCTCACGCTGACGATGTTGTCGGTCCTGACGCCTATGTCATTGCTGGAATCCGAATAGAAGAGGCCCGATGTAATTCTGGATAAGCCGGGAATGTCGATGCGGAAGTCGCGGCCGATACCCCCGCCGGTCGTCGGCCCATTGTCCCCTTGCTGGCGCAGGAGTTGTTTCGGGTCTATCGGGCCGAGATCGCGGAAGTCCACTCCGATTGCCTGCAGGAAGTTCTTTTCCACGGTAATAAAGCGGGTTTCGATGCTCACAAGCAGACTGTTGAGGCGGCGTACGCGTTCGAGCAGAAGGTTTATGTCGTCATGGACATCTTCCGTCTGCCTGATGTAGAGAAACTCCCCGTTATATTCCTGTATGTAAGGTTTGCCTACCTCCACCGGGTCATCGGTCCATTCCTCCGCGCAGCCGGTATTGAGCGTAATGAGTTTTCTCAATTGGTCCATATCAAACCGGTTAATCCTGTTGACACCTTCATATTCCTCGGCGGTGTCGAGTTCAATCACTCCGTTCTCCTCATCTTCAAGTCTTACCATTTCGCCGCGGAAATCTCTGATGGGAAAGATTATCTCAGAAACATCGTAACGACGAATAATCATGTCGGCGGCCTCATCCTTCAGCATAAACTTGACGACGCCGCGCTCGACACGCCACGATATTCCCAGTTGCAGGCAGACATGGTTCAGGACCGAGACGAGTTTGGATTTGCCCGGCAGATCGAGGTCCACATCCTGTTCCGCGACACCTTCGTCTTTCAGTCGGCGATCTATCTCAAACTCGATTCCCGGCAGAATCATTCTCAGATAGTTCCTGATGTCAATCAGGTCCGGCTCGCCGGTCGGACGCTCCGGGCGGGTTACCATTTTACTGGTCTCGAAATCGGTGACCATGGCCTCCCTTACCATTCTCAGGACCCGTATGTCTTTCTCGGTCCTGACAGTTGCAGTCATGTACATCTCCTGCATTTCCTCGGCGCGTTTCACGATTCTGTTGCGCCAGTCTTCCCGGTCGCCGTAATTGAAGACTTCCTTGTATGGTATCATCCCCTCGTCTATATCGTTCATTTGCATCTGGATGTTGTACTTGAGGTCTTCGGAGTATTTCCGACGCATCCACCGGACTCGCTCGGTGTCGAGTTCCTCAAGGTTCCGCAGGTAGGCATCCTTGCGTTTGGCGTCTTCGGCCATTATGGCCTCGAGGGTTCCCCTGGCACGTTCGTAATCGTGCCGCGACCTGTGGAACTCGTAGTCAAGCCAGAGTTTTCTGAGGCGTTGCTCTTTTTCCCTGTTCATGGCCTCTATTTCGCGGTCCAGTTCCTCACGCGCCTGACGCTCTTGTTCCTTCCGTCTCTTGATGTCCTGAACGCGCTTCTTGTCCTCGGCCTCCGTCAGCAACTCTCCGGCGCGTTGCTTCAGGTCGCCCACATCAAGTATCAGCCGCCCGGCGCGTATGATGCGGAGCGCTTCCTTGAAGTCCTTCACGGCCTGAGTGTACTCGCCGGCGCGGAGGTTCTTCTCGCCACGGGCAAATGTCTCGGTCAGGTCACGCTGAATCAACTGCCGCCGGACTTCGATGCGCTCGAACCGGCCGCCCATATCCGTCTCGGGTCTGCCGAGGGCCTTGCGGATTTCTGCGAGCAGCGCCTGGGCCTCGGCATTGGAGGAATCGTCCTCCACCGCCTGCTGCGCGTAACTGAGCGCCTCCAGGCCCTTGCCTTCCCCGTGGAGTTGAAGGGCCTTCTGATAGTTGGCGGCAGAGGCACGGCGACGCTCCTTCACCAGCTGCTCAAGCCGTTCGTGGACGTCTTCCAGGTCAACGGCGGCATCTTCTCCGGGGCGGGCTTCCGCCTCGCTCGGCGGCGGGGCGGCGCAACCGGCCACCATCACACTCCAGACGGCACAAATGCCAAGCAGGATGCTTATGCAGGTTCGACTCATGAGATTACTCCCGATATTTTCAGGTAACGCCTCCGGAGGGGGCGCGGCGTCAGGTCTCTTCGAGAAATCGCTTTTCCTGTTCCGGCACGACGGTGATATCGGCCTTTATCAATACAATCAGGCTTGACCGGGCCGCGCTGGTGCCCCTTCTGGTGAAGAAGAACTTGATGATTGGAATATCACCGAGCAGAGGGGTGCTGGCGGTGCCGTCGGCCCGCTGCAATTGCGACAGGCCGCCCAGTATCACGGTGCCTCCGTCCGGAATCATGACGGTTGTCTTTATGTGCTGAATATTGATGACCGGGAAGTTGAAATCGACAATGAGTTTGGGCTGTTCCACCGGGTCGCCGGTGCCGGAAGATCGAGGAGCGGGCGGGGTAAGATCGATAGGAATAGGCGGTCCCAGGTCGGCAATCGTAGCGTAAGCGAGAACCTCGAGTATGACGTACTTGCGGTCCCAGGTCACATCGGGTGTTACGGAGAACACTATACCGGACGGCAGCAGGCTTGAGACGGGGTCGACGGACGGCGGGTCGTCGGGGTCGGTCCTTTCGGCCTCCTTTACGGCCCCTATGAATCGCTGTTCCTTGATTATGGCGATGTAAGCGCGCTGGTGGTTGTAGGTGGTTATCTTCGGAGCGGAAAGAGTCGTGGAACGGTTGCTTTCTATCATTGCGTTCAGCACGAAGTTGATTCTGCTTCCGCCGGGCCTGAGTGAGAAACCGGCGGTCAATCCCCCCCCCGGCCCCAGGGCCTCTTTCAATGACCCGTCAAGGATGTTTTCGCTGCGCAGGCCCAGCGCGTCACCCGTCGGCACGCCGCGCGGCAGAAATATCCTCTCTCCGTCCTTGAAACCGATACCTGCGCCACGCTTGGCGAAGAACAATCCGGTGTCGGTCAGCCCGGTGCCCACGTCGGTCAAGAAACCTTCCAGGAACTTATCCGTGAACTGAAAACCCAGTTCTTCGGCGCGAAACTGCTGAAATTCCGTCGGATGACCTTTCAGGTCAACGCCTATCTCCTCGATCAGGCTTTCCTGCACATCGAGGAAGCGCGCCTCCAGAGTTACGAGTACTTCACTGGTGGCGCGAATGTCGGACAGCAATTTCTGTACGTCATTGTGTATGCCTTCCGCGGCGCGGATGAACATGTTGCCTTTGCGGAAGTCGATGGTAGAGGGTGCGCCGCGGTTGGTGTCGTCGAAGTTCCAGTCGTTGGGTCCGCCGCCGATGGTATTCATGATGAGGTCTTTGAGGCTGTCGGCCTCAAAATTCTCCGGGTCCTCGAAGTCCCATTCGCCCTGGGATTCCCGTTCCCCTTTGCCGAAATACTCACGATCTTCGTCCCCCGCCCCATACTCGCCGCTCGCTTCGAACAGGTCCTTACGTCCGACGTCGACATTGGGCGGACTGAAGGGCACCAGTTCCCTGAGCAGGTCCTGCACGGGGTAGACTATCAGGCGCTTCGTCTCTTCCGCGCCTTTCCTGGTTATGAGGATGGCCTCGTCTCGTATGACGTATGCGTACTCCCCCAGGGTGGCGGGGATCTGGTCCAGGGCTATTTCAATGGCGTCTTTCAGTGTAGTCTCAATCCGGCGGTCGATTTCGATTTTCTCGTCCTCCAACTCCGCGATAACGTCGGGATGGAGGACTATCGGCACGACGTTGCCGAACTGCCGCATAATGGTCTTCATCGCTTCGGGGAACTTCTGCGGCTCAATGGTGAGCAGACGCACGGTTGCCTCGTCGAGTTTCTTCTCAATCTGCACCTGCTCTGCGCTGCGTTGAAAGACCTCTTGTTCGTGCTTGGCGCGCCGATGACGAAGGGATGTCCTCTGCATCCATTCTTCCCTGTCCTTCCAACTTATGATGCCCGCGACGGGCAGGGCCGCCTGTTCCAACCTGAAGAACCTCCCGCGCCAGGCCATATCCGTCCGCAGCACGATGCGTACACGCTCGAAGTTGAGCCTCTCCTCCACTATGATCTTCTCCAGCGTCATCGCCTCGCTGTTTGCGGGGTCCTTGAGGAGTGCGCGGCGCGCGAACTTGAGGGCTTCGGCGAAATTGTCCATTTCAAGGCTCTCACGTGCCAGGACCAGCAGTTCTTCCGCCTGGCGGCGGCGGTATTCGGCCCGCTTGCGCAGCTCTTCGGCGATCTTCTCCTTCGCCTGCCTGCGCTGCTCCGCATTTACCGCTTCGAGAAACACTTTGTGCTGTATCCGGGCGGATTTCAGCAACACCTCGGCCTCGGGACGCTCTTCCGAGAAATCGAGCAGGTAGAGTTCGGTGGCCCATTTCATCAGGCCGAGAACGTCTTCCAGGTTGCTGACGGCTTCCTCAAATTCTTCTTGCTGGAAGAGCGCCTTGGCCTTCTCGATGGTCGCACGGACTTCGTGACGGATGAGTCTCATTTCCGCCTCGATCTTCCTGGCCTGCAACTCCACGCCGGCGGCGGCTTCGGCGCCGACTTCGCCGAGGGCGACGTTCACCTCGGCAAGCTCCTGCTGGGCCTCGGCATACGAGGGATTCAATCTGACCGCCCTGGCAAAGTGCTCCCTGGCCTTCTTCAACTCGCCTGCGTGACGGGCCAGAATCCCCTGGTCGTAGGCATCCCGCGCTTCGCGCTCCATCGCCTCTTTTTCAATGTCCGACACATCATAGCGGCCGGCAGAGGGGACTGCGGCCTCCTCGGCCCCCTCGGCCCGGTCTTTCGCTCTTTCGACCTGCGTGCAGCCTGCAAGGAAAACCAGCGCCAGACACGTAATCAGCATTGCAGAAATAGACATACGGTACATCGCATACCTCATGGTAACGGCGTTACGAAAAACCCTTTTCTCCGAAGGGCGGGCCGTCGCCTCACGCGCCCGGTTCAACCAAAGGCCGCGCGACTAGGCGGTGGGCCGTTTCGGTGTGAGTAACGATCAGCAGTCCCCTCTCTACCCTGATTGAGCCTTTACTCTCTTTCGCATCATTTCCCCGTGCAGGGTGCGCGCAATTGTGAGTGCATCCCCGTCTGGATGAAACAGCATTCCATATTCCTCAAGCGGGCTAACCGATCGTGCCTCGGTGACGCTGCACGCTCAGGTCCCGGCCCCGGTAATCACCGGCTTCCGGCTGCCCTTGAGCGCGATGACAAGCGCCTCGTCCTGCAGGACGTAGAACAGTCCGTCGTCAAACAGTTCCAGGAACCGTGAAGGCGCCAACTCCAGCGCGACGTTGCGCAGTTCAAGCGAAACCCTCTTGTCACCGGCGGCC
>JAUXGI010000251.1 GCA_030622295.1 Planctomycetota bacterium | reverse complement strand
GGGACTACTCCTCGCCGCGATAGCCTGCGTTTTACTGTGTCGCGCGGCGAAAGCGACCCGTGAGACACGTACCATGGGAATCGTGATGGCGGTGGCCGCATGCGTCGTGGTGGCCGCGCCGTATATCCTTCACCTCAGCAGGGACATGGAGGGATTCGACATCCCCCTGACGCGCAAGAAGAGCGTGCTGAAAATGCTGGGCCTGCGTCAGGAGAAGAGACCGGAAGCGCCCGACGGTTTTTTGTGGGCCGACGAGGAGGCGAAGTTGCTGAGAAAGCAACTGTATGCCTCCGGTCATAAGACGATGCCGAAGTCGCGGCAGTTGCTCGAACTGGGGGAGGAATTCTGCAAGACCATGGGCTTTTTCGGACTTCCCCTGGTGGTCGGCGTGATTGCGCTCTTCGCGGCTCGGGGCCGGCAATGGGGGAACACATGGCTCCTGCTTATAATAGGAGTTTACGCCGCCGTCCTTGTCCTTCTATATTTGAACATCTACAAATCCCAGACGCCGAGCAAGCGCCATCTCCTGCCGCTTGCGACCGTCTGTATGGTCTGGTCCGGCTATGGCCTGGAGCGGCTTGCGGCGTGGATTAGGGGCGCGCTGTCGCCCATGTCGCTTTTTGCCGCCCGCGCCGTGCCGGTGGTCCTGTTGACGGCGGCCTTCATCGGGAGCGAGATATACCTGATGAAGCCCAGAAGACGGGAACAACTCGGCATGAGATACATGGGCGAGGTCATCAGGTCTCAGGGAACCCTCTCTCCGCTGATAATGACGTCGGAAGAGAAGGTGGCATACTATGCCGGCGGCCGACTGACTTCGCTGCCGCCCGTGGAGAATGAAAACGTGACCGAGGAGCGCTTCCTGAAATTCGTGAAACTCAAGCGCGTGCATTTCATCGTCGTATCCGAGAAACAATGCGATTTGCGGACGGAGCATTCGTTCAAGTTCCTCAACCCTGAGAACTACGACGGGACGCGCCTGAAACTGCTCGAGAAGCGAGCCGACGAAGACGCCGTGAGGGCCCGATACGGCACCGACGTCCAACTGGACGACGAGGAGCGCTTTATCGCATACAGAGTGAAAAGGTGAACATGCCGGATGTCTCAGTCATAGTGGTCACGTGGAACACGCGCGACATGACGCTGCGCTGCCTGGAGCATCTGTTCGGGGCCATCGAGGGCATCGACGCCGAGGTCCTCGTGGTGGACAACGCGTCGTCCGACGGCACCGCCGGGGCAATCGCGGAGAGGCATCCGCACGTGAAACTCATCAGGAACGAAAAGAACCTGGGCTTCGCCGCGGCGAACAACCTTGCGATGGAAAAGGCCGAAGGGGGGTACGTCCTGCTTCTCAATTCCGACGCGATGGTCGAACCGGACGCCGTGCGCGGGCAGATTGACTTCATGGACTCGCACCGGGACGCCGGCGCATGCGGCGCGCAACTGCTCAACGAGGACGGCACGCGGCAGAACTCCTTCGACAACTTTCCGTCATTCGCCACGGAACTCCTGCCCAAGAGGCTCCTGCGCACGCTAATGCCTAAGAAATACCCTGGCAAGAAACAGGCGTACACGGAGCCGCTCGAGGTGGACAGCGTGCTCGGCACGTGCATGATGGTGCGCGCGGAGGCCGTCAGGCAGGTCGGGCCGATGGACGAGGATTTCTTCTTTCTCTACGAGGAAACCGACTGGTGCCTGCGTATGCGCGGGGCGGGGTGGCGGATTTTCTTCCTGCCGTCGGCGCGCGCGGTGCATCTGCAGGGCGCGACAAAGGCGTCGCGGCGCTCGGCGGCGAAGATCGAGTATTATCGCTCGCTCTACACGTACTTCCGAAAACACCGCGGCGCATTTCGCTCCGCCGTGTTTCGCGGCTTGAAGTTTTGCGCGCTTTTTGTAAACATGTGTTCGATGTTTCTGGCGAACCTCTTCACGTTGTTCACATCGCCGAGGATGAGAAGAAGGCTGGGCGTTTACGCCCGGGCGTTTCTGTGGCACGTGATGCTCTGCCCATCCGGTTACGGACTGAGGAAGGAAAACAGTTGAGCGGAAAATTCATACAACTGGGCGACAGGAGAATCGGCGACGGTGAGCCGTGCTTCATAATCGCAGAGGCTGGGCTGAACCACAATGGAGACTTGCGGATAGCGCGTCTGCTCGTGGATGTGGCGGTGCTTGCGAGGGCCGACGCGGTGAAGTTCCAGAAGCGCGACCTGAAGTCGCTCTATCGCGAGGAGATGCTCTCCGACGAGGGCAAAAGCGAGCAGCAGTTCCAATATCTCATGCCGCAGTTGCGCCGGTGCGAGTTGCCGGAGGACGACTTCCGCAACATCAGGGCGTACTGCGAGGAAAAGGGCATCATGTTCCTGTGCTCGGTCTGGGATGAGCCCAGCGCGGACTTCATAGCCGCCCTCGGCGCGCCCGGATTCAAGGTGGCCAGCGCCGACATGACGAACTTCCCGCTGCTCGAACACCTTGCATCATTGCGCAAGCCGCTGATTGTCTCCACCGGGATGTCCAGCACGGAGGAGGTGGACAGGACGGTTCGGTTCCTGCGCGGGCACGATGCGTCCTTTGCCCTGCTGCACACGAGCAGCACGTATCCCGCGGCTTACGGAGAACTGAACCTGCGCTACATGACCGAGATGAAGAGGATGTACGATGTCCCGGTGGGATACTCCGGACATGAACGCGGGACGCCCGTGCCGGTGGCGGCGGCGGCGCTCGGCGCGAACATCATCGAGAAGCACCTCACCCTCGACAGGACGATGAAGGGCCCCGACCATCCGGCCAGCCTGGAGCCGGAGGAGTTCATCCGGATGGTGAAGGAGATTCGCATCGTTGAGGAATCCCTGGGCAGCCCGCGCCGCTGGGTAACGCGCGGGGAGTACATGAACCGCGAGGTGCTGGGCAAGAGCCTGGTAGCGGCGCGTGACATCCGAACCGGTGAGAAAATACTGCGCGACATGGTGGCCGCCAAGAGCCCCGGCGTCGGCGTCTCGCCGCAGCGCATGGGTGAACTCGTGGGCATGGTCGCCGGGCGAGACATTCGCACGGACGGCTTCTTCCTGGAGAGCGACCTGGGCGTCGTCAGAGACAACCACGGCGTCTCGGTCTTTCCAAAGAAGTGGGGCGTCGTGGTGCGTTTCTCGGATATCGACGAGTTCGTGCGGTACGACCCGCACCTCGTCGAGTTTCACCTGACGGAGCGCGACCTGGAATCGCCCCGGGTCCACGGACGCTACTCGCAGGAACTCTCGCTGCACGTGG
>JAUXGI010000301.1 GCA_030622295.1 Planctomycetota bacterium | reverse complement strand
TTCTCTGTGTCACTTAAAGGAGCCTGCCCCCTTGAAGTAACAATACCTACTGTCACCTAAAGGGGTCAGACCCCTTTAGGTGACAGTAGAGGCGGGGACGGGAATTTATGAGGCGCAACGTGACGGCGCCGCTGGCCCGGGACATGTACGCTGGAATGCTGCGCGCCCCGGCGGCCTTTCTCAGCCCCGCCCGCGGCTGGCGGCGGTCGGTCGGGACGATGATGGCCCGCGGGCGGACCTTGTCCAGCAGCGCGTCGGTCAGGCCCGGCTCGTAGTCGCCGTGGTGCGGCGCAAGGAGAATATCCACCGGCGGGCCCCCGTAGTGTGAATTGAACCACGCAATACCTCTCGTCTCTATGTCGCCTGTCAGCAGAAGGGACACCTCTTTGCATTGAACGTGCATTACCAGCGAAGCATCATTGAGCGCCGTGTTGTAGTTGTAATCTCTTCTTCGAGGCAGACGCACGTCCGCAAGGTAGAAGGACAGTTCCGGGAATCCGTCGAGTTTTCCGCCGTTACACATCCGCACTACCTTCACACCGCTCCGCCGGATTTCCCGCCAGACGGGCCGCCAGCATTCGCTAACGTCCGGCGTGAAATAGTCCGTCAGGACAAGCGTCCCCACGTCATAGTTTTTCAGCAGGGTCGGCAGGCCGTCGAAGTGGTCCACGTGCGGGTGCGATATGACCACCACGTCGATGCGCGTGACATTGCGCTCGCGGAAGAAGGGCTGCAGGACACGCCGCGTAATGTCGCACTGCCGGTAGGAGCCGCAGTCGTAGAGCACGGTGCGCCCGTCGGGGAACCTCAGGAAGGTCGCCCCGCCGTGACCGACATCGAGGACGGTCATCTCGAACTCGCCGGTGTATGTCAGGCCGGCAAGCGAGAACGCGACAACGGCCACGGCCGCGACAAGGACCCCCGCCGTGGCAAATCTCCCCCACGTGAAGCGCCTCCAAAGCAGCAACGATGCGACCGCGCAGTAGAAGAGCAGTACCGCACAGAACGGCACGCGCGGGATGTTGCGGAATGAAAGCGGCATACGCGAGAAGAGATACGCGGGCCACTCGATGACACTCACGGCGCTTGCGTGTCCCAGCGCCTCCGGCACCAGCAGGGAGGTTCCGCCGAAGGCCGCCTGCACCAGCGAGGCGACGAAAAGCAGAAAGCCCAGAAGCAGCCAGGCGTAAATCAGCGGGAACATGACGAGGTTCGCCAGCACCGTCCACAGGGAGAACGTGCCGAAGTGGAACATCACGATGGGAAAGGTGCCCATCCAGGCGGCAACCGACGTGGAGACCGCCAGCGACGCCCACGCCCACAGTCGCGCCGCGCCGCGCCGCGGCCATGCCGAGGCGGCCAGCCGCATCTCGCAGACGCGCAGGTATCGCCTGAATTCTATATCCTTCCTGTCCCGTGAGAACCTGTAGCGAATCCTGTGCGGCAGAACCCGCAGAAAGGAAGCAATCGGCCCGGTGAACAGCACGATGCACAAAACGGCGAGGAACGACAGTTGATAGCCGACAGAGAGGACGTCACACGGGTTCACGACCGCGATGACAAGCGCCGCCAATGCAAGGATATTGAGGGTGTCACTCCGCCGCCCTATCAACTGCGCGAACAGAAACAGCACTATCATTATCGTGGCGCGAATGACCGCCGGGCGCGGGCCGATGAGAGATGCGTAAGAAATGACCCCGATAATCAACAGTATCCGCTGGAGTCCATAAGGGACCATGAGCAGCCGCAGCGCGAAGTAGCCGAAACTCGCCATGATTGCCAGGTGCAGGCCGCTGATGGACAGGAAGTGCGCCGTGCCGCTGGCGCTGAGGTCGTCCACCAGGTCGTCGGGCAGGCTCTGACGCTCACCCAGAAGAATTGCGCACAGGAACGCGGCGTTGCCGTGCGAGAGGTTGCGATAGAAGGATTTCGCCACCGCCTCCTTTGCGGTTGCGCCATGCCACGCCGGCGAAAATCCTCCGGGTTCACCCGCCCGTGCCCGCCTGAGTCCGCTCACGGACAGAACCGCATGGATGCCCTTGCCGCGCAGATAGGCGGGGTAATCGAACTGGCCGGGGTTGCTCGGTGGATGGGGGCGGGACATTTTCCCGAGCAGGTTCACGCGGGCGCCCGGCAGGATGCGCTCGGAGAACTCCGCCGCCGCCCGGCCTGTGTCGCGGCTGCGAAGATAAAGGAAGACACGCACCTCACCCGCCACAGGAATGTCGTGACCGCCCGTCTCGAGCGTGACGGCCGCCACGTCAAACGAAACCCTGCGTGCCCGGGAAGCGTCCTTTCCATCCTCTCTATGAATTCCCGACGCGGATTCCCGCGCGAACATGAGTTTTTCACCGAACGAGGGCGCGCGTGACACGGTTCCCCTGACACGGACAAGGGCGGGCTCATCAAGCGGGAGATTCCCGACGTGGTTCGGCGGAATTACCTCTTCGCGTGCGCGGATGTTGAGCAGGCCGACACACGCAATGAAGAAGAACAGCGACCATAGAGCAGCGCGCCCCTTCTTCACCGTCGCAAAGAGGAGCGTGGAAACGAAAGAGAGCGCACACAGCGCCGCCGCCGGCCACATCGGCGTCTGCCAGTAATAGGCCAGTACAGTGCCGGCCAGAAAAGAAAGAGCGACGGGAACGAGCGGCCTTCGCATTTTCGCATTACTCCCGGATTATGTTTCCACCTGCGGCGGGAGCAGTTTACAATACGGCGGAACCAACTACAAGGGTCAGGAGTGTGCAGGGGTTCATGGAACGAGTGATTGTCAGTGCGTGTCTGCTGGGCATGAGAACGCGATACGACGGCGATTCGAAGCCGGCGGCGGACCTCCCGCCGAAGTTGCGCGACCTGTGCGTTGTCCC
>JAUXGI010000058.1 GCA_030622295.1 Planctomycetota bacterium | reverse complement strand
TGCCGTCGCATTTGAGAATGGGCAAAGAACATGGTATAATATCGTGTTCCCGGGAACCCGTCTTTCGGAGGCCATATGCAACATGTCATTCAGGCACGGGTGCGAAAGGGCGACAAGAAATTCGTGGCGGAGTGCATGGATCTAGCCGTGGTCACGCAGGGTAACACGCTTGACGAAACAATCGCCAACTTGCAGGAAGCGCTTGTCCTGCACCTGCAAGGTGAGAACCTGGCCGACCTTGACCTCGCTGAGAACCCCACCCTGTTGGTCACGATGGAACTGGAGACCACTCCCCATGTCGCCTAAATTGAGGGCGTTGTCAGGAAAGGAAGTTCTAATTATCCTGCGGCATTTCGGTTTTGAACCGATAGGGCAGGCGGGCAGTCATGTCAAGTTGCGCCGCAGAAGCCCTGGGGGTGAAAAGCAAACCCTCACCATCATCACTCATCGCGAACTCGACAAAGGTACCTTGCATGCCATATTCCGTCAGGCCTGCCGTTTCATCCCCGAGCAAGAACTGCGCCCCCACTTCTTCACGGATTAGCCCGCACTTTTCACCGCGGGGAGAAACGAGGCTCGGGGCGGCCCTCGGCCGCTTTTTTCCTTCCGGCCTGCATGGCTTCGGGAGCGGCCGCCGAGGTCAGAAGGCGTAGAACGTGAAAGAGCGGGCAAGGCCCGCCCGCCTGAGGCGGATTGCCCGTTGCCTGTTGCCCGTTGCCTGTTGCCGTTTGGCGAATCGAGGGTCTGACTCCCCGAGCGTACCGCGAGCCCCCATCTTTAATCTTGACGGTGTACTACATCCCGTGGTGAAAAATGCGGGATAGGTCCAGTGCTGCCGGCTTGTTTGTCCGCATTTCCCGCCGGGACTCTCCCGGCGTGCGTAGATAAGACACTGGCCTGTGGTTGCTGTGTGCGAAAAGCCGCCCGGGCTGAGAGGCATGTTGTAAACCACGGGTTTCTTGGTAAAACGGCCTTTACATGTCAGGTACCCCATCCATCGCCAAAGGGCGGTATACAGTCTGTAATGTATTGCGGATGCGCCGGATGCAGATTCCGACCTTGTGATGGAAGTTCCGGGCTTTCGGCACTGCGGTTGCAGCAAGGGCAAAGGGGATTGCATGGCTGTTATGAACAGAAACCAGACAAATAACCTGGAACTGGCTGCGGCAATGACCGCCGCCGCCACGTTCCAGCACGTTGATGAGCGAAAGATAAAGTTCCGCTGCGTGTGCGGGAAGCATATTATCGAGCCATTCTCGCAGATAGGCCGCAAGGGATACTGCCGCAAGTGCAAGCGCGGCATCGTCGTTCCGCGTCCCGACTCACACAACGTCGTCGCCATCCGCTGCGAATGCGGCTTCGAGACGACCGTCGGGCTTATTATCAAAGGTCTCAAGGCTTGCCCCAGGTGCGGCAAGCCGCTGGGTCTGCCCGGGACACTACGAATGATACCTTCGGACGTCGTCCTGCCGGTCCTGTTTTACGGCGGGCTGTTCCTCACGGTCATCATCACCGCCATCCTCCTCATCCTTGCTCTCCCCTGACCGGGATTTTCTGTTTTGGCAACCGTCCATGCACAGTCGTCCCTTACTGCCTCACATCGGGGGTCTGCTCTTTTTCAGACACAGGTCTACGAGGTCGCTTATCTTTGCGACTCCGACGTTCATCACGGTGTCCGCGCCGCCCCAGTAGATTTTCACCGTGCCGTCTTCCTCCGCTATCGCGCCGCAGCAGAAGACGACGTTGTGCACATAACCCGACAACTCCCACGGCGTCTCGGGCGCCAGTATCCATTCGTCTGAAACCCCCAGCACTTTCGAAGGGTCCCTCAGGTCGTGCAGGGCGACACCGAGCCGATATACCGACCCGTCCATTGTCTTGAAAACGCCGTGGTAGATGTGCAGCCAGCCCGCCTCCGTCCTGATGGGTGTCGCGCCCGGCCCTATCTTCATTTCGTCCCAGTGATATGGCAGCGGTCTCATGACCACCCTGGAATCACCCCAGTGAATCAAATCCGGCGAGTACGAAATCCATATCGACCAGGGCGCTATTCCGGTGTTGGGCCTGTCGAGGCGCGCGTACATGCCGTTGAACTTCTCCGGGAAAATCACCACGTTGCGGTAGTCGGCCTGCGTGATGAGCGCGACCCGCTCGACGGACTCGAAGTCGTGCGTCTTTGCCAGGCCGATGCGCACGCCGTGGCGCGAGTAGGCGCTGTAACTAATCAGGTACTCTCCGCCGAGGAAGCATATCCGGGGGTCTTCGACCCCGTATTCCTCATATTCGGCAAAGATGCCCTCCGTTGCCGGGACCATGAACGGCTCCGGCCTTGCCCGGAAACTGAAGCCGTCCTTGCTCTCCGCCAGGCCCAGTACGGAGCGGCCGTTCAGCCGGTGCGAGCGAAACAGCATCATGTACCGGCCGTCGTGTTTCGCCATCCCCGCGTTGTGGACGGTCGCCACCGGATAGGGCACATCGTCCTTCGTGAAAATCGGGTTATGATCATAACGCCTGACAACAGGCTCACTCGGCACCTTCGATTGAACCATGGTTCCTCCCTCCCCACAAACGAAACCTAAGGGGGTCAGACCCCTTTAGGTTTCGTTTGTAAGATTTGGCGGTAAACATTGATGTAGTCTTTGACCATGCGGTCGCTGGTGAAGCGCTGCTCGACGACGCGGCGGCAGGCGCGCCTGTCAATCTCGCCAATCCGCCGGACGGCGTCGGCGGCCTCTTGCAGGTCGTTTACGATGAAGCCGTCCTCGCCGTGCGTGATTATCTCCGGTATGGAGCCGCGCCCGCAGGCAATCACCGGCGTGCCGCATGCCATCGCCTCGACGAGGCTCAGGCCGAAAGGCTCCTCGAAGTTAATCAGGTGCAGCAGGGCGATTGCGTTGCCGAGGACCTCGCCCCGCCCCTCCGGGCCGACCGAGCCGATGTATTTTATGTTCTTCCCGTCGAGGTGCGGCTCGACGCGGGTCTTGTAGTAGTCCTCGTCCTGGATGACACCGGCGATGATTAGTTTCATGCCGACCTTTTTTGCAACCTGGATTGCCTCGTAGACGCCCTTGTCGTGATGGATGCGCCCGAAAAAGAGCAGGTACGAGCGGCCACCGTCATGGAAGGGGAACTCGCGGATGGGTATGCCGTGATAGACCGTGGCGATGTAGTTGAGTTCCGGGCTGCGGTCCGCATCGCTTATGGAGACGTAGTGCACGCGGTCGTCGTATTTCTTGTAGACGGGGAGAATCCTCGGCGAGGAGAAGCCGTGAATCGTCGTCACGAGCGGTGTTCTTGTCAACCTGCTGTAACTGAGCGGCAGGAAGTCGAAGTTGTTGTGGATAATATCGAACTTGTCGGCCTGTTCGAAGCAGTGAGCGATATGCAGGCACTCCCAGACCTTCGGGTCGAGCGAGGGGTCTTCCGAGTAGGGCCGGGGGCACACCCAGGCCAGTTTCCCCTTCGTCTCCGAATCTCCAGTGGCGAAGAGCGTGACGTCGATTCCGCGCTCCACCAGACCTTCCGTGATGGTGGTGACCACACGCTCCCACGGTCCGTAGTGCCTGGGGGGCGTGCGCCACGATATCGGGCCGAGCATCGCAACTCGCATCGCTTCCTCCTTCTCGTTTGTTGTTGTAAGGCCGGAATTGCCGGCATGTTCCCTGTCGTTTCTATTAGAGCACCTTGAGGGACTCACGTCAACTCCCCCCGCGCCGGAACTCTTCCGGCAGGGGCATACGAAAAGCCGGGCATATGTTGATGCCCGGCCTTCCTTGAATTTTGAATTTTGGATTTGAATCTTGAATCTTTAACGCATTCTTCTGCGAAGGACGCCCGCCAGACTGATGAGTCCCGCGCTCAGCAGTATGATAGTCCCCGGTTCGGGGACATGCGCACCGTCACCCAGTCCACCGTCGCCAACCTCGATGGCATCCTTTGATGCGAAGAATATCGGGTTGCCGAAACTGTAAGGCGACTCCGCCGTGATACGCGGATGGTGCGGTCCGTAGAGGAACCTCATGCCGCCCCATTCATCGAACGTCAGCCAGCGCTTTTTCTGCCCCGGTCTGATGGTCGAGTTCATCACCTCGCGCCCGGTTGCCGGAACGGGCTGCAGAGTGATGGGGTGGTAGTTGCGCCCGATGTCGTCGGCGATGTCCGGGTGGTCCAGCCCCAGGGCGTGCCCTATTTCGTGCAACGCCACGGACTGGATATCGAACTCAAACTCATCCGCATCGGGACGGAGCGAGAAATCGAACCCCTCGTTGAAGAAGATATCAACGCTGACTAATTTGTCGGTATAATTGTTCCATATCGGCACGCAGATGGCCAGCGTGGTATTGGCGAACCCGATTGTGTTCCCGAACAATGTGAAGGTAAAGTCGGCGGGCTTTGAAAAGACGTCGATGTTGGCCCCGAGTCCGCCCAGTGTCCCCGGGCCTTCCCAGTGCGTGGCCTGGGCCAGGTTCTCGTCGCAGTTGACGATTGGCGTGTAATAGACCCGGTTGAGGTCCAGGTTTCGGTTTATCCTGTCCCACTTCTTGAAGGCATTGGCTACCGTCTTGTGCTTCGGCAGGTTCGGATGGATTATTATGGGTCCATCGGGGTAGAGATGCGGGTCCATGGGTATCAGGTCGGGGAAGTCGACTGTTTTCTTCGGGACAGGGTCAATCGGATCGAGAGGAGGGCCGGGTATCGGGTCCCAGGTTAGCCCCGGTTCGCCCAGGAAACCGCCCGCGATGGCGAACGTCAGGCCTCCGTCCAGCGCCTCGCGAGACCAGCGCAACGCCCTGCTGTTGGTCTCTCGAAAGCCCAAAAGAGCAAACGCATCGGCCTGCGTGGCCAATGCGCCGAAGAATAACAAGATAACCAAAACCGATAACAGATGCTTTTGCCGACTACGCGCAACGACACCACTTGACAGACTACTCATGGCCTCACCTCCATTTCAATACGCACATTTTCACATACACGCCTTCCCCCCTCCGATTTCACTATAAGGATTATACCCCGTAAGATACTGAAAGTCAAGCGCTCTCAGCATTCGGGAGCATTAAAGAATTGCTGGTGGTTTGGGTCGGACCGCATGCAATGGTGACTGTCCCCTTTACGGAGCCGGGCCCGATTTATCGGGGTCGGCTCGTAGAAGGGGACTGTCACCTTGCGGATGGGGGGAGAGGCTGCTATTTCCCCCCTCGCTTTTACCAGCAATTCTTTAATGCTCCCTTTTTGCATGAGACGCTTGAGAACGTTGTCACGCCGAGGTAGAATCACGCCGTTATGATTCATGTTCCCTCTATGGCCGCAGTGGAGGTCGTACTGCAATGTCTTCACAAAGTGACTGCGTTTTTTGCAAGATAGTCAACGGCAATATGGCGTCCGACATCGTGTACGAGGACGAAGACTGCGTGGCGGTGCTCGATGTCAGCCCGATAGCCGAGGGACACACGATAGTCATCCTGAAGGAACACTACAAGAATCTGATAGATGTCCCCGACAAATTCGCCGCTTCGATGATTCGCGCCTGCAAGCGCATCGGCCGCGCGCTCAAGGGCGCGCTCGACGCCGAGGGGTTCAACGTCTTTTGTAACAATGAGCGCTGCGCCGGACAGGTGATAGAGCACATCCACATGCACGTCATACCCCGCGGGGAAGGAGACGGCCTGAAACTGGAGCGTCCGCAGGGGAAGTACCCGCCGGGCCGCGCCGCGGAAATCCGCGAGCAAATCCGCAAGAGAATAGACACGACCAACTAGTCGCTCGTGCGGACGTATAAAGGGCGTTGCCGGAGGCTGGACACCCCGGTCGCAGCCCAATAGGGGGACGGCAGAGGGGGAGAGCGGCCGGACATCACTCTGTTAAGGAGGTTCCCATGAAAAGCGGCGTTGTCGCCTGTATCGCCCTGCTTCTTTGCCTGTTCTGCGCGACCTCGAGGGCGGAGGTGCCCGAGAAACCGACACCTGTAGAACAGGCGCGCGAAGGCTGGCGCCTGTTCGAACGCGATATGCCCGCCGAAGCGCTGGAGATGTTTGAGGCCGCCCTCAAGGCCGCCCCCGACCTCATCGACGCCCACAGGGGATACCAGGATGTCATGAAGGCGCTTGGCAGGGACCCCGCCGACTTGCTGCGGAGATATCGCAGGAAGGCCGAGAAAAACCCCCGCTCTGCAGCAGCATGTTATCTGTATGCGCGCCTGTTGGATGACGCCGAAGAGGAGAAAGAATGGCTGGAGAAGGCGCTCGAGAACGACGAGAAGTTCCCCTGGGCACACTACGGCATGGCGCGACTGCTGATGTCAGGGGAAAGGCAGGACGTAAAAGGCGCGGAGAGGAACCTGAAACGCGCCATAGAACTACAGCCCGACATGGTACACGCCTATAAGGCGCTGGCCTTGCTCTACATCGGGGACGCCAGACCGGAAGAGGCAAAAGAGGTTTACCTGCGGGCGGCCGGAAAATTCCCCGGAGAACCCTTCCCTCATTTCTCACTTGCCGGGATATGTCTCAGCCGGGAAAAATACGGGGAAGCACTGAAGCACATAAATAAGGCCGTCGAAATCCGCAATGACGTGCCGGACTATTACATCCGCAAGGCGGAAATCCTTCACGGACAGGGCAAACGCGAGGAAGCCGCGAGAGCCCTCCGGCATATA
>JAUXGI010000134.1 GCA_030622295.1 Planctomycetota bacterium | reverse complement strand
CTGGCGGCGTGCGCCGCCCTTGCGCCGGGCGCGGCGCTGTGCGGAGATAACAACGGTAAACCGCGTGAGCCGAAGTGGTTTCACCGCGCAAAACTCGCCCTTCCACTGGCGAAAAAGTCGGGCAAGCCGATGCTGCTCACCCTGGGTTTCGCCGGGGATTTGCGTTCATGGGAATTGCGCCGGAGCGTATTCGCAACGGATGAATTCCGGCGTGCCGCCGACAAGTTCCTGCTCTGCAGGGATACCGTTACCCGCGACGACCTGAAAGCGCTGGGCATAAAGGTCAGCGGAAAAGACCTGGGATGCGTCATCTTCCTGTCGCCGGAAGGCGAAGAGATGGAGCGTGTGCAGTGGACGGGGGATCCGGGCCTGGCGCTCTCGGTCATAATGCGCGTGGCCGAAGGAAACAGCATCGGCCGACTCCGCAGCAGGGTATCTGAAAACCCCGGCGACGTCGGCTCCCTCAAGACGCTCTACGGCGCGTATGCCGAGAAGCACGAAGCAGGTCTCGCCCTGGAGACCCTGGCCGGCCTGAAGTCTGCGGACGAGGAGAACAGGAAGCGATACGAGGCGTTGGCGGCATACTGGGGGGTGGTGCTGCTGATGGAGAAGGAGCAGTGGGCCGAGGCGCTCAAAGAGATAGACAGGATAGCCCCCGGCATCGAGGATGCGGCGCTTCACGACGACCTTCTCATACGCAAGGCCCGTGTGACCTTCCAGAAGGGCGGGAGAGCGGAGGCCTTGTCGCAGTTGAGGGATTTCATATCGAAGAACCCCGACTCGCCGATGCTCGAAGCGGCATACCGCCGGTTGATTACCATCCTCAACCAGTTGCGCAGGACCGGCGAGGTGCTGGCGGCGGCCAGGGACTGCCTGAGGGCCCTGCCCGAGAGCCGGTTCGCAACGCAGGTAATCTTCAACCTTGCATCCCACCTCTACCGCGTCCGCCGGTACGCGGAGAGCCGCGAGTTGCTCCGGCTGGTCGCCGGCAGGATTCCCGGACTGGCCGCGAGTGAGCAGGCGGACATTCTCTACCGTGCCATGACGTACGGGGCGGCATGGAAAAAGCGCCTCCTGCTCAGGCGGAAGGCGCTTGACGTGATGTACGTCGTGCCGGATACCGCGACGCTGCTTTATTACGTGAGCCTCTGGGACGAGAGGACGTTTTTCCCCGTACTCGTCAACAGCGGCTCGAAACAGGACAGGCGGCTGATTCAGAAATTCGCCGCGGCCTTCAAGCCGTCGCGCATAATCGTAGCCCCCGCGCGAAAAGACGTCAGGGTTGACAGGGCGAACGTCCTGAAGGCCGTGCTGACAAGTTGGAACGGCGACGACCTGGACGACGAAATTAACGCCACCCCGAAGGCCGTCAAGAAGGAACTCGAGCGACTGAACATCGCCCCGATGGGCATAGTCTTTACCGATATCGACAGCAATGGTTTTCTCGCCGGAGCCGTGGCGCTGGCGGCCGGGCGTTTCGAGTTGATAGACTTCCAGGGAACCGACGGCACGATATCAAAGGAGATTAACGGCGACGCGGCGAGAAACCTGCGCGCCGACCTCGTCAAGAAAATCGAGGCGTGGGGATACGCTTACAGGCAAATGTTCGACGACATCGACTTCGTCACCTTTGCGCTGGACATGCCGCTCAAGTTCAAGGCGCGGGACTATCACCTTTACTGCGTCGATGACTTCGTGACCAGGCGTGAAGACGAGGTGCGCTACGCCTATCCCGGCAGGCTGATGGAGGGGGTGACCCGGGCGAATTACATGGCGATGTGTTCCCTGTTCCTGCAGCCCGGCAAGGCGCTTTTTTTCAACACCTACAGGTCCGCGAAGGGCGGGTTCAAGGACTACGCTACCGCGGGCGCCGCCGGGGCGATGAAAAAGATGATGCCTGCCGCCAACTTCGAGGGTGGAGAGGCGGGCCTGAAAAAGTGGCGCACCCTGATGGGCAGGGTGAACACCTTCGGCTACCTGCACGTAAACTCCGCCGGCGGGAAGGACATCTGGTGGGTGGGGGGCGCCAAGGCCGGGGGGGCCGATATACCGGCGGAGTCGATTGCCTGCGTGATGCATATGACGCACAGTTTCTCGGCGGCCGAACCGTGGGACCCCGCCACCATTGCCGGCAGGTGGCTGAACGCGGGCGCTTACGTGTACTTCGGCTCTACGTACGAGCCGTTCCTGAAATCGTTCCGCACTCCCGCGCGAATAGCCGTGGCCCTGGCGGAAGGCGAACCGCTCTCCGCCGCCTACAGGCAGGGCTTCGGGGAGGCGTACTGGATTCCGTGGAGGCTTTGCTGCTTCGGCGACCCCATGTATCTCCTGACAGGGGTGCAGCCGACCCGGGCGAAGGCGGCGGACGCGAAACTGCGCGAGGGTGAAAAAGAGTTCCGGAAACTGGATGACATTTTCGGCGGCGAGTGAGGCGGCTGCGCCGCCGTTTCAAGTTTTCCGGCTCAGGCGAATTACTTGCTACCTGCTACTTGCTACTTGCTACTTGCTACTAACATGGAATTCGACCTGCACATACATTCAAGGTTTTCGTTCGACTCGCGCAACGACCCGGACGAAATCGTGCGCGTGGCCCGGAAGAGGGGTCTCAAAGGCGTGGGTATCGTGGACCACGGAAGCCTGGAGGGGGGGCTTCTCGGACTGCGCTACGCCGATGATGATTTCATAGTCGTTCCCGGGATGGAAGTAACGACCATGTACGGAGACATCCTGGGATTGTTTCTGCACGGTCCCATCGAGACGGTGGAGCCGCTGAAGGTAATAGAAGAAATAAAGGCGCAGGGCGGAGTGGCGGTGCTGCCGCATCCTTACTTCGGCAGTCTCATCAGCAAACCACATCTGCTGGAGAAATTCGATGCGATAGAGGTGTGCAGCGGACGACACCAGATGGACGCCGGCATGAGCGTCGAGGAAGCCAAGAGCAGACTGGAAGAGACGGCAAAGGAGTACGACCTGACCCCGCTGGGTTCGAGCGACGCACATCGTTACGACGAAATAGGCATGGCCACGACCGTCATACCGGCGGAAACGCTGGAGGACCTCCGGTCCGCCGTCCTCAGCGGCCCGACCGTAGTCAAGTACCGCGACGCGTCGAAATTCAAGCAGTGGCTCTTTTAGCCCTGACCCCCTCGCCTGAGGCGGATTGGCGAGGGGGTCAGACGCTGAGGAGCCCCGCAAGGCGGGGCGGGAAAGGGTCTGACTCCCCGAGCCTCGCCTGTTGCCCGTTACCCGTTCACTTTGAGCCTTTAACCTTGACCACACCCATAATCAGCCTGATGACGCCGCGGGGCGTGGGCGGTATCGCAGTGATTCGCCTCTGCGGCGATTCCTCGGACCGAATCCTCCGGCGGGTCTTTGCCGACAAGCGTATGCAGCCCAGAGGCCCTATAGCCGGGGGAAGGATAGCCTACGGCTTTATCGTGGAACCTGCGAGCAGAGAGCCTGTGGATGAGGTCCTTGTGGCGCGCGTGGGGGAAAACGACTACGAGGTCAACTGCCACGGCGGGTACGCCGCCGTGCGTGAGGTGATGCGTGTTCTGGGAGAGTGCGGCGCGAAGGAAGTGCCGCCGGAGGAATCCCTCGCCCGGGGCGGCCTGCTCCAGGGCCGCGATGCCGTTCAGCGCGAGGCGTATCGCCTGCTGCTTTACGCCAGGTCCGAACGCGCAGCGAGACATCTCCTCTCGCAGTTCGACGGCGTGCTCTCGAAAGAACTGGCGCGGATGGTCTCGTGCATCGAAAACGCGGATTACGAAGGGGCGCTCGCCATGCTGGATGATTTGCTGCGTGGGGCCGCCTTCGGGATTGCCCTGTCGGAGCCGGTTCGGGTGGTGATAGCGGGGCTGCCGAACTCCGGCAAGTCTTCTCTTCTGAACGCGCTGGTCGGAAGGGAGCGGGCCATCGTGGACGAGCAGGCCGGCACGACCAGGGACATAGTCGACGCGGAAACGCTAATCAAGGGAGTTCCCTTTCATCTGCACGACACGGCCGGTTTGCGGGAGGCCTCGAAGGACCCGGAGATACAGGGTGTTGCCCGCGCCAGGGCGGCTGCCGCCGGAGCGGACTGTCTGCTGGTCCTGCTGGACCTGTCGCGCGAGGTCACGCCGGAAGAGGCGGCTTTTCTCATGCGGGCCGCAAAAGAGGAAAGGGTTGTAATAGCCTGCCTCAACAAATGCGACCTGGCTCGTTCGGATTTGCTGCAGGGGCTCAGGGCGCTTGCGGAGCATCGGCCCTCGGCCTGCAAGCCGCAGGATGCGCTGGAGGAAGGCTGCGTTGAACTGGTACAGAGGTGCGTTGCCGCAAACGTGCCGGTCTGTTTCGCAAGCGCCTTGACCGGCGAGGGCATGGAAACCCTGCGCAACGTCATCTATTCGCTCTGCATTCCCTCCGGGCCCGGTAAGGAGGATGCGCCACTCATCTTCGCGCGCAGACACCTGAACACGCTCAGGCCCTTGCGCGCCCTGCTCGAAGCCGCCCTCGGCGGCGACGGCCGGGCCGCCTCCCGGGCCAAAGAGACCCTTCGTGCTCTGCCGCTCGAGGTCGTATAACAGCAAAAGGGGTCAGACCCCTTTTGCTGTTACAGGCCCAAGAACGAAACTCTTTCACCTCGATTTTTTCATGAGGGTTCCTGCGGTCATGCCGTATCCCGCACCAGTACGGGGCCAGCGGCGCATAGTGGCAGATTTGCCGTCCGCGTTTCCACATTGGTCTACCTCGACTCAACAGGTTGCATAACAGCAAAAGGGGTCTGACCCCTTTTG
>JAUXGI010000403.1 GCA_030622295.1 Planctomycetota bacterium | reverse complement strand
GCTCCCCGCAATCGCCACGGACGGGTCGGAATTCGAAACGCGCATACAGGCCATAACGGCGCTGGGCAACTGGCGCATAAAGAGCGCGCTTGCGCTGCTGGTGAAAACCTTTGCCGACAAGGCCGTTCCCGCCGAAATCAGACTGGCCGCGGCGGCATCCACGGCAAAAATCCTGGCAACCCAAGACAGCGCGGATAATGAAACTTTTGGAATGTTGAAAACCGCGCTCGCAGATGAAAAGGAAGCGGTGCGCGACGCGGCGGGCAGAATACTCGCCCGCGCCTCGCTGAGCGCAGACCAGAAAAAAGCGCTAATCCCCTGAGAACAAAGGAAAAGCGACTGTCACCTTTTTACCGGCAATCCGGAGCAACCCCTTGCTACAGTACCGCACCGCAGGCGAATCTCACGGGCGATATATGCTTGCCGTCGTGGAGGGATTGCCCGCGGGAATGCCGGTGCGGCCGGACTTCGCCGACGAAATACTCAGAAGACGCCGCACCCCGGCCGGACGCAGTTCGCGAATGTCGATGGAGGACGACGCCGTCGATATCATCTCCGGCATCTACCGGGGCCGAACCACTGGCGCGCCGGTCGCAGTACTCGTAGCGAACCGCGACTCCCGCATCGATAAAGACATCCCCCCCATCACCGCCCCGCGTCCGGGTCACGCCGACCTGGCAGGAATCGCAAAGTATCTGCTCAAGGACGCCCGGCCCGTCGCTGAAAGAGCCGGAGGGCGCGAGACCGTGGCGCGCTGCGTCGCGGGGGCCCTTGCCGGACTCTTTCTGGCCCGCTTCGGGGTCGATGTCCTGGGATACGTCCTGCGGATAGCGACGCTGCCGCTAAGTATGCGTGTTGCTTCCCTCGAACGGGCAAGGGCGCTGAGAAACCGCTCGAAGATTTACAGCCTCACACCGAAGCACGACCCGGCTGCGGAAAAGTTGATAGAGTCGGCCCGCAGGTCCGGCGACACGCTCGGCGGCGAGTTTGTAGTCCGCGCGGAAGGAGTACCGCCCGGCCTGGGCAGTCCTGTGCAGTGGGACGAGCGGCTCGACGCGCGCCTGGCCGCCGCGATAGTGGCAATCCCATCCGTGAAGGGAGTGGAGATTGGCGGCGGCTTTTCGCTGGCCGGAATGAAAGGCTCGAAAGCGCACGATGCGATTGTGCCCGGTGCGGGCCGCGCGAAGGCCCCGCGTCGTGTAGGCAATTATGCCGGCGGCATCGAAGGCGGGATGAGCAACGGACAGCCGATAGTGCTTCGCGCCGCCGTCAAGCCCGTTCCCACCACGGGCGCGCCGCGCGTCTCGGTCGATGTGAGAACCGGGAAGAAGGCAAGGACGGCGGCGGAGCGGGCGGATATCTGCGTAGTGCCCGCCATATCGGTCGTCGGGGAGGCGGTCGTTGCGTTTGAGATTGCGCGGGCAATGCGCGAGAAATTCGGCGGCGACACGCTCAAAGAGATGGAGAGCAATTTCGGCAGCTATATTCGCGCCCTGAGAAGATTGCACAGCAAAAGATAGTCCGCATTTCTCACCACGAAGCGGTGACAGTCACCAATCTACGAATCTCGGCGCAGGGGACTGTCCCAGTCCCGAGGAGGCGAAGACCGAAAACGGGGCGTCATGGACTGCCCCCTGCG
>JAUXGI010000128.1 GCA_030622295.1 Planctomycetota bacterium | reverse complement strand
CTACGAGCTGGCCCCCGACTGCATCGGGGTCTGCGCTCCGTAATGGTGACAGTCACCTTTCAGTCACCGTTGCTCTGACCCCCTCGCCGACCCGCCTCGGGCGGATTGTGGTTTCGGTTTGAAAAGCGGCGGTTATGTGCGCTTGAAACGGCGGGCGAGTTCCGCCAGGGTGAGGCGCAGCGCCAGCGGCCTGCCGTGCGGACACGAGTAATCGTGGACCAACCGGCGCATTTGCGTCAGGAGGTCGCACATTCTCTCCGGGCTTAGCGGCTCGCCGGCCTTGACGGCGGCCCTGCAGGCAAGGGACTTATGCATTGCGTCGCGCAGGGCGGCCATGTCGTCGGGCGCTCCACCGGCCAGTATTTCGCCGATTATGTCCTTTACGAGCGGCGCGGCCGCACACTCGCCGATGAGTTGCGGTACCGCCGAAATCAGAAGGCTGCGCCCGCCGAACCCGGCGACCTCAAAGCCCATCTCCTCAAGACATTCCTTTATGCGTCCGACGTGCTGCCACTCCGCCACACTCAGTTCAACGGTCTCGGGTATGAGCAGTCTCTGCCCTGCAAACCCGTGCGCCTCGGAGGCGCGCAGACGCTCGTAGAGGATGCGCTCGTGCAGCGCGTGCTGGTCGATGATTTCGATGCCGTCGTCGGTCTCAACAATAATGTAGGAGTTGTGAAACTGGTAGAACGCATACACGCCGGCCGGCGGCTCCATCTCCGCAGACGATGGGGCGTGCGGGCCTTGCCCGCCCTTTTCCTTTCGTACTTCCCGACCTCGGGCATCGTCAGCGAGGACATGCGGGCCGGAAGTATAAGAGCGGTCTGTGGCCGCGCGCGGCTTGAAAGCGGGGAATGCAGGCGTCCCCGCACCGGCGCCCTTTTGTCGCGAGAAGAAATCACGAACCGACCGTGTTACGCGTTCCTTCCGGTCAGCCTCTCCCCGGCCCCTCGCAGCGCCGGGCTGGAGGAGGGGGGCATGGCCGGCCGACGCGAGCACATCGCGCATCGCCGCGCGCAACTGGTTGTGAACCGGCGATGAATCGCGAAAGCGGACCTCGGCCTTGGTCGGGTGGACGTTCACATCGAACTCGCGCGGGTCCATGTCCAGGAACGCAAATACCACCGGACTTCGCCCGCTCATCAGGTAGCCCGCGTATGCGCCCTTCAGCGCGCCGAAGACTACGCGGTCCCGAATGGGGCGGCTGTTCAAATAGATGTACTGCATGCGCGTGTCGCGACGGGTCAGCGACGGCGGCGCGATGTAACCGGAGATGTTGAGTTTATGCGTGTGCGATTCCAGCGGCAGGAGAACCTCGGCCACATCTTTACCGAAGAACGTGCGTATCCTGTCTATCAGCCCGTCGGAATCGAGCAGGAGGAAGAGGCGCTTCCGGTTATGAACCAGTTCGAACCTGATGTGACAATGGGCCATTGCAATGCGCGTAACCATGTCGGTGATGCGCGACATTTCCGCCGATTCACTGCGCATGAATTTCAGCCGCACCGGCGTGTTAAAGAAGAGGTTCCGCACGGTCACGCTGGTGCCCTGTGCGCAGCCTTCCTCGCGCACTTCGCCCGGTTCGCCGGCGCTTATCTCGGTCTGGCAGCCGGTATCCGAGCCAAGCGGGCGGGAGACAATCGAGGCGTGCGACACCGCCCCGATGCTCGGCAGGGCCTCGCCGCGAAAGCCCATCGTCGTGATGTGCATCAGGTCTTCGGGCTGGGAGAGTTTGCTGGTCGAGTGACTTCGGAAGGCCAGTTCCATGTCCTCCCGGTCCATGCCGTAACCGTTGTCGGTCACGCGGATGAGTTTCCTCCCGCCCTCTTCTATCTCGATGGTGATTTGGGTGGCTTCGGCGTCGATGCTGTTTTCGATGAGTTCCTTGACCACGGAGGCGGGCCGCTCGACAACCTCCCCGGCGGCAATCTTGTTGATGACTACGGTGGGCAGAAGTTTGATGCGAGGCATTGCGCTACTCTATATCGACGTTAACCGCTGAGACCCCGCTCGAATCGATGCGATAAGCCCTGACCGTCGGCAGTCCTTCCTCGGAAAGGACGATTATGAATTGAACCATGTCGCTGCCGGTCAGGAAATCAATGTCGGCCTGAGTAGGACGGTCCGTGCGGGCATGAGCGCGGAAGACACCTATCACCCTGCGGCCGCGTCTCTTTATTTCGGCGGACACATGGAAGGTCTCCGAAGGGGAGGACGCGGCAGTATCATCCTCAAGCGACGATATCTTGTGCATCTCTTCGATTATCTCGCCCGTGCCGGCCAGGTAACCGCACGCTTCGAGCGGGCTTTCCTGCAGGCAGTGGTAAAGCATCTCGTAGAATGTCTCTCTATTTATCGTAATCTGCATCATTTCTCGCTACAGGATGCCTGCTTTCGCCGTCAGGACAGCGAGAAGGTCTGACGTTTATCCTGGAAGGGCCGAAGCTTGCCCACCTACGGTGTGAATGGCTCCGGGGACAGTCCCGAATCTACGCCCCGACTCTCATTGTAATTTTCAGATGATTGTCGGGGCCGTAATTCTGGGACAGTCCCCATCCGCACCTGTTTCTCAATATTCATGCCGGACCGCTTAGTCCGTCTCCAGCGGCTCTATGACGACATTGTGCTCCCCGAAATATCTGACGGCCTTCTCAACCTCTTCCTCGATGCCGCGCAATTCAAGCGCCATCATGCAGTCCTTGTCCTTGATGGTGGCCGCGCGGATAATGGTTATCACCTTGAACATCTGGCCGACATTGTAAATCAACGGGTCGCTGACCGCACCCCGCGGGAAGCACATGTTATAGGTTTTGGATGTCTGTTCTCCGGCCACCGTAATCCTCCACAAAATTCCAGAAAACACCGCCCTGCGAACCGGCCGGACTCTACCATTTGCCGCGTGCAAAGTCAACGCCGCGCGTCTTTGAGTTCCGCGAGGGGACAGTCACCATCTACGAGCTGGCCCCGATAAATCGGGGCTGCGCTCCGTAATGGTGACAGTCCCCGTCGGGATAAACTCCTGACCCCCTCGCCCGGACTGCGCTTCCTGGTGTCCGATTATGCTTGACGCCGGCGCGCTCCACAATAGAATAGAATCGGTGGAGGGATGCAGGGTGGCGGTTTTCGTGTGCGCAACTTACTTGTTTTTATTACGTGGTGACGGTTGTATTTCGCAGGTATAGATGTCGGTTCACTGACGACGGACGGCGTGCTGCTTGATGAGGGGCACAACGTCCTGTCGGAAGTGGTCATCCCAACCGGCCCGGACATGGCGCAGGCCGCACACACCACCCTGGTAAGACTGCTCGACCACGCCCACGTGCCCAGCAGTCAGGTTGCGACCGTCACCGCCACCGGCTACGGAAGGGAGACCGTCAAGTTCGCCTCGAAGACCTCCAGCGAAATCATCTGCCACGCCAGAGGCGCACGGCATCTGATCCCACATGCGACGCTGGTCATCGACATCGGCGGCCAGGACACCAAGGCCATCGCTCTGTCGCCGGACGGGCGCGTGGCGGATTTCGTCATGAACGACAGATGCGCCGCCGGCACGGGCAGGTTCCTGGAGGTGATGTCCCGCGCTCTCGACGTACCGCTGGAGGAGATGGGCGTCCGGGGCCTCAAGGCGTCGCGGCGGGCGGCGATTGACAACACCTGCACGGTCTTCGCGGAATCCGAGGTTATATCGCTTCTATCGAGAGGCGCACAGGTGGAAGAGATTCTGGCCGGTCTGCACGAGGCCGTGGCAAAGCGCGTCATCAACATGACGGCCTCTCTCAAGACCGGTCCGGATGCGAACCCCTCGCGTTCCGTGGTGGTATGCGGCGGCGTCGCCAACAACCGCGGCGTGGTACATGCCATCGAAGAGGGCATAGGAGTTCACGTGGCCGTGCCCCGCAATCCGCAAATCGTCGGCGCACTCGGCGCGGCGCTCATCGCCCTGGAATCTCACGAGGCCCTCGAACGTGATACCGTAAAGGATGCGGAGTAATCCGGGATGAAGGCGGCTTGAATATCCCTCACCTTCGCCCGCATTTCTCGAGGCTCGGGGAGCACCGCGAGGGGGTCAGACGCCGAGGAGGAGGCCCCGATTTATCGGGGCCGACGGGAGGGGTCTGACTCCCCGAGCGCGCCTTCGCGGATGTCGCAACGTCGGAACAACTCCCCTCCTTCCGCTCTTGCGTTTTGACCGCAATGGAAATCATTGACATAAGACTGTGGGGGCACGCCTACCAGGCGGGCATCGAGGCGGGGCTGCTGTCGCTGCGGATTGAACTGCCGGATTTCTACCGGCGGTGCGCCGTCATCACCGACAGAAACGTCGCGCGGCTTTACGGCGCGCGCGTCCGCAGGGCACTGTCGCGCAAGGGGCTGAAGGTGGAAACCTTCGCAATACCGCCCGGTGAGCGCAGCAAGACCCTCGGGACGATTGAAGCGCTCGCGCGGAGGCTGCTCCGCGCAGGAATGGAGCGGGGGGACATCAGCGCGGCACTCGGCGGAGGGGTGGTCGGCGATATCGCCGGCTTCCTGGCCGCCACCTACATGCGAGGGGTGGACTACGTTCAGATACCAACCACCCTTGTCGCGCAGGTGGATTCGAGCATCGGCGGCAAGACCGGCGTCAACCTCAGGAAAGGGAAAAACCTGCTCGGGTCGTTCCATCAGCCCGTCGCGGTCCTGACGGACCCGAAGGCGCTGCGAACGCTGCCGACGCGCCACTTCAACAACGGCATGGCCGAGGTCATCAAGACCGCCGCAATCGGCAATGCAAGACTGTTTCGCTTTATCGAGGACAACGCCTCGAAAATCCGAGGCCTGAGACCGGACGTACTCGCGCATATAATCGCGGAGTGCTGTCGCCTCAAGGCGCGGATTGTCGAGAAGGACG
>JAUXGI010000294.1 GCA_030622295.1 Planctomycetota bacterium | reverse complement strand
CTCAGCGTCTGACCCCCTCGCTAGCCTTCTTGGCGGGGACTTATTTGACAGTCAGCGACACTTTGGGAGAGTTAAAGATGCAACTCATTAAGAGAATCCTGCTTTTGTTCGCGATTGTGCTGGTACCTTTCTTTCTGGTCACAAGGGCGCAGCCGGTGACGGCGGATGATGATGAAGAGACGGCGCCGAGTTACAAGCATCCTTACGACCCCGCCGGCAAGGAATACATAGACCGCGGCGATTATGTGATGGGGCTGGGCTATTTTGAAGAGGTTATGGAGGATGAAAAGGAAGCCCGGAAGCCCCGGGTAATTCTCACCTTGTGCCGCCTGTACTGGGTGACGGGCAAGTACGAGGAGATTATCAGGGAGGTGGACGCGGCGGCCGGGCGCGGCGCCAAGTCCGCCAGGCTGGACCTTGCGAAGGCCGAGGCGCAGTATCGCACCGGGAAGATAAAAGAAGCCGGTGAATCATTCAAGAAGATTGCCGCCCGAAACCCCGCACTTCACAAGGCGCAACTGGACCTCGGAAAGTTCTACTATGAAAGCGGCAAACTGGACGAGGCGTACAGGATATTCAGGGAACTCTCCGGACTCGACGTCAAATCGTACAGAGGCGTGCCGGAGACGCTCTATTGCATAGGCGAAGCCGCGCGAATGATGAACAGGTACGACATCGCCGACAAGGTGCTCATGCTTGCCTACGGCGAAGAGACGGGAGGAGACAAGTACTACGAGGAGCCTTACGTGGCGCGGTCGCAACTCTACGTCGACCTCTTCGACATCGGCTTTGCCTATCTCGGCGTACTTGACCAGGGGCTTTTCAAGAACAACCGCCGCAGCCCCATGGGCCATGTAATGAAGGGCTGGTGCCTTTTCTACGACTATAGCACACGCAGGCACTTTGAACTGGCCATGGATGAGGCCAGGTACGCCCTCCGGTACAACCCGAACCTCATAGAGGCGCTCGACCTGGTTGCATACATCCACACGTTCGGCGAACGATTCGACAAGGCCCAGAAGTATATCGACAGGGCCCTGAAGATTAACCCGAACTCCCTCTCGACTCTGGCACAGCAGGGCTTTCTCTATTACTTCAGCGGCCAGATGGACAAGTACAGGGAAATCGAAAAGAGGGTGCTCGAAATCAACCCGAAGTGCGCGGAGTTCTACTATCTCATCGGCAGCACAATGGCCAAGAAGTACGGGTTCAAATATGCGGTGGAGTTCTGCGAGAAGGCCATCGCGCTGAACCCGAATTTCGAGGTGGCCTACCCCGTCCTGGCGCGCAACCTGCTGTTCATCGGGAAGGAAGAGAGGGGCCTGAAGATGCTCGACAGGGCATGGCAGACCGCTGGCGGCTACGACCCGCGCGTCAAGAACCTGAAACTGGTCATGGACCACGTGATGAACGTGGACAAGGAGGCGATGGTCACGCGCCGCTCCGAGCACTTCATCATGAGGTTGCCGAAGGATGAAGCCGCGATACTCGGCCCTTATCTGGAGAACCTGCTGGAAGACGCATGGATACATCTGAGCAAGAAGTACGATTACGTGCCCGAGGAGAAGCCGATACTCATCGAGATGTTCAAGGACGGCGCGTATTTCTCGGCGCGAACGACCGGCCTGCCCGGTCTGGGCTTTGCCGGCGGGGCGTGCTTCGCCACGTTCATCACCGCGCGCTCGCCCCACGGATTTAGGGTTCGCGGGAAGTACCGCGCTTCGTGGGCGCAGGTGGCCTACCATGAGTTCACTCACGTAATCACGTTGCAGCGCGCGAAGAGCCGCGTCTCCCGCTGGCTGACGGAAGCATGCAGCGAAATGGAGCAGCAGACCAGGATTCCCAGTTGGGGCCGCGAGGAACACATGGACCCGCGGTTCGTCATGAGCCTGCGTGCGGACGGCGTCATTCCCGTCACGGAACTTGACCAGGCGTACGTGGACCAAAGGATGCCCATCGCCTACTACCAGGGGTTTCTGACCGGCTGTTACCTCAGAGAAAAATACGGCTACAAGAAAATCCAGGAAATGCTGGACGAGTACGCCAAACGTCGCAGTACCGTACAGGTCATCGAAACCTGTCTCGGCATGAAGGCCAGGGAGTTCGACAAGGAATTCAAGGAGTGGTGCGAGGAAAGGTTCAAAGACTTCGGCATAGGGGCAAAGTATAACAAGTATGACCTGAAAGACCTCCTGAGGCAACTGGATAAGCGCAGGAACTGGCGCAACGCCGCCCTGCACGCCGAGGTCGCTCGGGCATATTTACAGAGCAGAAACAATGAGAAGTTTCAGGAATATGCCGAAAAGGCCCTCAAACTTGATCCGAACAACGGCGACATTTACGCCCTGAAGGGCTACCTGCTGCTTCAGGGGAAAAATCCGAAAATCGACGAGGCAATGCCGCTGCTCCTGAAGGCCGAGGAACTGAAGGCGAAAGACGTCTACCTGGTTTGCTACAGCCTGGCGCGATGCTACGAGACAAAGAAAGACAACGCCAATGCCGAGAAGTACTACCTGCTGGCCAAGAACGCCTTTCCCACAATTGTGGGAAAGGGCTCGCCCCTGATGGCCCTTCAGGAGATTTACCGGAGCCAGGGCCGGGACGAGGAAGCCCTGAAACTGAAGGAGGAATACGCAAATCTCGTAGACCTTGACCTCGGAGTGCGCAGCGAACTCATAAAAATATACGAAAAGAACGGCGAGGACGAGAAACTCGCGAAGACTTATCTCGAAATCCTCTACGTTAACCCGTACGACGCCGATGTGAACCACATGCAACTCGCCGAACTCTTCAAGAAGGTGGGCTGGTGGGACAAGGCGGGCACCGAATACGAGGTCGCCCTGGCCCAACATACCGACCTGCCCGAAAAACTGCTCACGGAAGCCGCCAGGTGCTACATCAAGGCCGGCTGGCACAAAAAGGCCAAATCACT
>JAUXGI010000036.1 GCA_030622295.1 Planctomycetota bacterium | reverse complement strand
GGCCCGACGGGAAGGGTCTGACTCCCCGACTCAAGTAGAACATGTGTTTGCTCATAGTATTAGACGATATTCGGATAGGCTCTAAGGTGGACACGGTCTCCTGATATACTACCAAAAACGAGGAGGTCTGCATGACTTCGGAAGCAACCACCGAGGTCAGAAGGCGTAGAACGTAAAAGACCGGGCGAGGCCCGGCCCGCAGGGCGGGGTGTCTGACCCCCTTTCCTCTTGTGTCAGGAAAGGATTTACCCACTTTTCTAAAGTGCACCCTCCCCCAAACTGCCGGCCGCTGCGGCTTGATTTTTGCTCGAAATTGGTGTATAATGTAGTATTCGCGAAATAGGGGGGGGCTTGCTTGCGAAGCCGGATTGTTCAGATATGGTTCAAACCTTGAATCAGGGCAAATACCATGGCCCGTTGCGGGGAGCCAACAAAGAGCGATACAGGAATCCATGCGCTGGCAGTGTAGAACTGCCCAGCGCTTTGTTGTTCAATACGGGCATCGATAAGACGGAGCCGAATAATGGCAACAGCGAACATTCGCAAAAATGTCGATGATATGTCACCACGTACAAAGCCACCTCTTCGTCATTCATGCGGCAGACGGCGCTTCCCGCGCCTGGTGCTGGAGGAACTGGAGCAGCGCATCGTCCCCAGCACTTTTCCCGACCTGAGAGTGGTGATAGAGAACGTATTCGCGGACCCGACGCTCAATGCGGGGGACACCTTCACATTTGAAGGCTACAAGGTAAACGACGGCGACGCGGATGTGGAGCCGGGAGAGTTGTTCTACGGCTGTTTCTTTCTGTCCGACAACAACGACCCGGAAGTGAGTGACGACGACATATTAATCCCGGGAGTGGGGCTCGGCCTGTTCATCGCCGATAATGAAGGCATAGAAGCCCACACGCAAGGGCCTTCTCAGTCACTGGACTTGTATATCCCGCTGGCCACTCCATCCGGCGACTATTATCTGAAGGCGCAGATTGACTCTCTTGACAGCATCGACGAAGGAGACACAGGCGGTGAGGACAACAACGTCGCCGTGACGGGCACGAGGGTTATATCCATAGAAAGCGACGTCATCTACTCCGAGGATTTCGAGGGTGTGTCCCAGCTAGTGGAGACCTACGGTTACAAGAGAACTCCCGTGGAAGGTGAATCGGCCATGAATCTGTGGTACCTGACGGACCACCGCGGCTTTGACTTCGGACGCCACTCGATGCTATCGCTGTACTTCGGATTCCAGGATCCACTCTGGCATTACGACTACGAGCGGCACGTCGGCGGGCACATCGTCTCTCCCCTCATCAATCTTCAGGACGTTGACGTCGGCAGCGACGCTACGCTTTCCTTTACATACTTCCTCGAGACGGAAAACCACGCGGGCAAGGACAATGCAACGGTGGAAATAATCACCGAAACCGAGGTCTTTACACTTGCGGGAAACCACGGTGAGGGTCTTGTGGACCCCACCTCGACCTGGGTGACGTGGGAGGGTGAAATCCCCGACGGCGTCAAGGGCCAGGTCGTTCAGGTGCGCTTTACCTTTGATACCCTGGATGCCGAGGACAACATCCACGAGGGCTGGTACGTGGACGACGTCGTCATAAGGGGTGAAGGCGCTAATCCCTGGCCGGACCTGCAGGTGGACATAGAGGGCGTCGACGCCGCGGATGAACTGGTAGAAAAAGACACCTTTTTCGTTAATATCCGCGAGACCAACGCCGGCACCTGGGACGTGGCGCCGGGGGAAGAGTTCGAGTTCGCCTACTACCTCTCCCTGGACGACATATGGGACGGCGAAGACCTCTTGCTGAACGCGGTGAATCCTGACGACCTCATAGAAGACGGCGGTCTGGCCGTGGGCGCTACCTGGCCCGCAGAAGGCGAGGATCCCTTCGGGGTGGAACTGATAGTCCCCGACGAAATTGAGGCGGGCGACTACTACGTCATCGCGGTGATAGACAGTGGAGACGATATCCACGAGGATCTCGGACAGCCCGAAGCGAACAACGCCGACATAACGGAAACCCCTGTTCTGCACGTGGTCTACGCGGACCTGCCGGACCTGGTGCCGACGCTGGAAGACGTGGATGTCTCGGGGGATTTGAATTACGGAGATACTTTCACGGCGGAATTCCGGGGGACCAACTCAGGCGACGTGGACATCGCCGCCGGGGACGCATTCAGTTACGCCTTCTACCTGTCGCTTGACGACGTACTGGACGAGGGCGACATACCCCTGGAGGCGGTGAACCCGGCCGACCTCATATACGACGGAGGCCTGGCCGTAGGCGAAAGCAGTCCTCCTGCCGGCAGCGACCCATTCTCCGTCGATTTAATCATACCCGAGAACATCCCCGGCCGCGACTACCACGTCATTGTGCAGATAGACTCGGGCGGTGACATTTATGAGGGCTACATAGGGGGTGAGGACAACAACGCCGACGCAACCGTCGCGGCCCCGGTTACTGTGATTCCCGGCTTGCCGGACCTTGTGCCCCATATAGAAGGTATAGAGGCGGACGAAACGCTCTTCCAGAACAGCACGTTCATTGTGCTGGCTCGGCTGTCCAATATCGGCGGCGGCGACGTGGCGGTGGGGGAAGTAATGCATCACGCCTTCTACCTGTCGCTTGACGACCAGTTGGATGAAGACGACATCCCCCTGCCCCTGGTCGGCATCGGCTGTGACATTGTGGATGACTTTGGTCTGGCCGCGTGGGAGTCAAGGCCCGAGGCCGGCAGCCCGCCCGCGGCCGTGGAATTCGTCATCCCTGACGAGGTTGAGAGCGGCGATTACTACGTGATATCGGTCACCGACTCGCAAAACGATATAGAGGAAATCGCGGCCGGCGGCGAGGACAACAACGTGTGTGTGAGCGATGAAGCCTCTGTCCACGTGACACATCTGGATAACTTCTACCTGGCCGATTTCGACGACATCACCACTCAGGGCTTCACCCTGGAGGACCTGGCCGGAACGAACCTGTGGCATCTGACGGACCACCGCGGCGGCGACGAGGGGCACAGTTCAGGGTGGTCTTTCTATTTTGCCCGCGAGGACTCCCCCGATTACAACACAGGCGACAGGGTTTCGGGCTGCCTGATCTCGCCGGTCATCGACCTCAGAGGCGCTGCGGGCAACGTTCAACTTTCTTTTAGTTACTTTCTGGAGACCGAGGCCGACCCCGATGGTCAATTCGACCGCGCATGGGTCGAGGTCAACAGCGGCGTGGAAGGCGAGTACCCCTTGATGGTAGCATACAATCATGACGAAAGCCTCGACGACCCGACCGACGGCTGGGTTACCTTCAGAGGCGACATCTCCGGCTTTGCCGGCGGCTTCGTTCGCTTGAGTTTCAGTTTTGATTCCGGGGATGCCGAGAGCAACAGTTACGAGGGATGGCTGGTCGACGACATAGTGATAAGAGGCGAAGCGCGTGAGGACTGGCCGGACCTGCAGGTTGAGGTGGATGACGTGGAAGCCGGCGGGGCGGCTCACTCGGGCGACGTTTTCACCGTGAAGATTCGCGAGACCAACGCCGGTACCGTCGACGTGGCCGAGGGGGAAGGCTTCAGCCTGGCCTTCTACCTGTCCGCAGACGACCAGTGGGACGCCGGCGACACGCTTGTGGGCGCGGTAAACCCCGACGACCTGATTGATGACCTGGGGCTGGCCGCCGGTGAGACCAGACCGGCCATCGGTCAGGACCCCGTGGAGATAGATTTAATCCTGCCCGACGGCGTGCCCGAAGGCGACTATTACGTGATAGCGGTCATAGATTCGGGCGACGAGGTACTCGAGGGCTTCAGCGGCGGCGAGGACAACAACGCCACAGCAACCACCGGGGCCGTGATTCACATCACCGATGCCCCGCCCACGATAAATCAACTCACCGCCGTGCCGTCCACGCTCGCACAGGGCCAAAACCTTACCCTGACGGCCCTCGGCGTGAACGACCCCGACGGCACGGTGACAAAGGTTGAGTTCTACCGCGATGCCGACGGCAACGATGTCTTCGATGCCGGAATCGACACGCTGGTCGCCACCGACAACAGCGAGGCGGGCGGCTGGTCGTGGAGCGGCTCCACCGCGGGTTTCCCCATCGGTACGTACAGGTGCTTTGCCCGGGCGCAGGACAACGACAGCAACTGGAGCGTGCCCGAGTCCGCCGCCATCACCGTAACTTCCCCGCCGGACTTCGAGATGACCCTGACGAAAAGCGACGGCGCTTTCGAGTTCCGCGATGCAACCAACGACCTGGCAACCATCCTTTACGCCGGCAACGGCGAGGCGCTCATACACTTCGACGGACCGGCCGCCGACGGTTCCGACATCGAGTTCATCATCATCACCGGCGCTTCAAGCAAAAGCAGCCTGTATGTCACCGCAAACAGTTCCACCCCTGTTGGAAGCATAGAGATTTCAGGAAGCGGCTTCAAGTACCTTGAGATTGACGGCGACCTCGGCGAACTGGATATCGGCATCACTCCCGGCAAGAAGTTCAAGAACCTTATCGTGGACGGCACGCTGGGCGATGTTGACGCGCAGAACGCCAAGCGGATAGACCTTATCCAGGCGGACCGCATCACCGGGCAGATATACGCGCAGGAAGTCAAGAAACTCATAGTAGAAGACGACATCGACGGCGCGACCATCGTCGCCGCCGGTTCAAAGGGCGCAATCAAGGAGATGCGCGTCGGCGACGACGTGATTGACAGTTACTTCGGAGCGACCAAAGGCATAAAAAAAGCATATATAGACGGCGACATCGTGAGCGCCGTGTTCGAGGCCACCGGCGCCAAGGGCAAACTGGACAAATTCTACCTGGGCGGCCACATTTTGAACTCCGCCTTCTTCGCCTCGCAAAGCAAAGGCAGTCTGGGCAAGTTTTACATCAGCGGCAGCGTCACGGAATCCTACTTCGGGGCCATAGGAGCCGGAGGCAAACTCGGCAAGTTCTACATCGCGCAGGACGTGCAGGACACGGCCTTTGAATCCGCGGACAAAATCGACGCCATCTATGTCGGCTACGACGCCCGCGGCAGGGCCCTGCCCGGCGAGCACGGCCTGAGCGGCTCCATAACCGGCGGCAAGGACCTGGGCAAGTGTTACATCACGGGAGAATTGGACGCCGACATATTCGTGACCAGGAACATAAAGAAACTATTCGCCGATTCGGTGGGCGACTGCCAGGTGGTCGCCTACGGAAAGATAGACAAGGCGGTGTTCGACGGTGACATCTACGGCAGTTTCTACGCCTACCAGATAAAGAAACTCGGCACCGACAACGGTTACTTCCGCGACCCCGCGACCGGTGAGCGGATTTACTACCCCATCGGGCAGCCCGATTCGCCCCTGCAGGCAGAGAAACTTTTCAACCTCAAAAAAATCTGGGACGCCGACGGCAACATGAAAGACCGTTACTACCCCTGATGTGATTTAAGAACAAGTAGCAGGTAGCAGGTAGCAAGGGCAAGGGCAAGGGCAAGGGCAAGGGCAAGGGGCAAGGGATCTCTGGTTCCAACGGATACCGGATTTCGGACATTGGATTGCGGACAAGGAAAACACATCTTCCCAACTGACATCCGATATCCGGCAAACGCAGCGTAAGTCGGCGAGGGGGTCAGGAGTTTATCCCGACAAAGGAGGGGCTGAGGAGGAGCAGCCTTCGGCTGTCTTTCCCTTTTGCGCTTTCTAATCCCGGGCATCGCCCGAAACTACCAAAACGCGAAACGAAAAAAGGGGCTGTGCCCCCGACGGGAAAGGGTCTGACCCCCGTCAGCACAACAGGCAACAGGCGAGCGCGCCCGGATTCTTATCTATTTCTTTTTCGCGGCCAGGACAGTATTTTGTAAAAGCATCGCCACGGTCATCGGCCCCACGCCGCCGGGCACGGGCGTTATGTGGCCAGCGACCTCCGCGACCTCGTCGTAGACGACGTCGCCGACGGTCTTCATTTTCTTCCTGCCCTTTTCGTTCAGGACGGGGCGGCCGTTCTCGTCAAGAACTGGCACGCGGTTGATTCCGACATCGATGACGGCCGCGCCGGGCTTGACCATGTCCTCGGTGACGAAGCCCGGGCGTCCGACGGCCGCAACGAGTATGTCCGCGTTTCGCGCATGTGCCTTCAAATCGACCGTGCCGGTGTGACAGATGACCGGCGTAACGGAGTCAACAAGTAGAAGCAGGTAGAGCGGCCGCCCGACTATTTTGCTGCGGCCGAGGATTGTGACCTCCTTGCCGCGCAGGGGAAGGTCAAGCGATTTGATGAGCGTGTACGCCGCCATGGCCGTGCAGGGGGCCAGGTTCGGCTCGCCGTACACGAGGTAGCCCATGTTTGCCGCGGTCATGCCCTCCACATCCTTGTCGGGCGCAACGGAGGTTTGCGCCTTCATGGGGTTGATGCCTTCGGGCAGCGGCATCTGGATGATGATACCGTGCACGCTCTCGTCGTTATTCAGTTCATCGATGTGTTCCAGCAGTTGCCCCTCGGTGGTGTCCGCCGACAGTTCGTCGAGGGTGTACCTGATGCCGATTCCCTCGCACTTTTTCCGCTGGCTGTTGATGTAAACGCGCGAAGCGGCGTTCTCTCCGACCTGGACGGCCAGGAGGTGGGGCTGCTTGCCCCCGGCGGCAAGGTCGGCGACTTCCCGGCTGAGTCGGCCCAGGATTTCCTGCGAGATTGCCCTGCCGTCGATTATTTGTGCGCTCAAGGCACCTCCCCTTCTTATAGTAAGAGCCTATCCCATTAGGCTGCGACCGGGGGTCAGACCCTTCCCGTCGCTTCGCTCCTCCTCAGCGTCTGACCCCCTCGGGGCCGCGTGAATATCAGTCGGAGCGGGCGTCGTCGGGTTTCTCCCGCTCTTTTCGCCACCACTCTTTCCACTTCTCTATTGCCGTTTCGCGGGCGGCGACGGCTTCATCACTGTCGCCCTGGTAATCATATCCGAAGGTTTCATCTTTCAACCCTGACAGGGCCTGGACGGCCTTCAAGGTCGAAAACCGCACTATGTAGGAGCGGTCGTCCATCACCTGGAGCAGTTCCTCGACGGCATTCCTGTCATTGTATTTTCTCAGCGCGATTGCCGCCAGGCGGCGGAGGTAGACGTTTTCCTTCGCATCGAGGAGCATGAACAGGGTTTTGGCCCTGGCCTTGTCGCTCTTGATGCGTGTGATGCCGGAGCCGGCGAGGAGGTGTACGTGGATGTTGTCGTCTTCGAGCAGTCGTATAAGGACCTTGACCGAAGACGGGTCGGCGACGATTGCAACTGCGTCCACCGCGGCGATGCGGATGTCTCTTTCAGAGTCCGTGCAGCACTTGTGGAGCGCCTTGAGCGACGATTCGTCGCACAGGGTCTTGGCCACGAAAAGGAGAGCGGTCATCTGCCTGCAACGTTTTACGACCTCTTCAGCGCTCCGTTTCTCAATCGTGAGTTTAATCTGTGAGCAACGGTAGGCAATCTCGCGGTCGCTTTCTTTCATGCCCTCGGTTACCTGCGAGAGGGCCTTCAGGCCGATGGCGACGAGTTCCTTGTGCGCCTCCTCTCTTTTCTCCCATTCTTCGTGGCCGAGTTGCTGAACAAGTTCAGCAATCCTCCGCCGCAGCGCCTCGTCTTCTTCCAGAAGGATGGCGTTTACGGTGAGCAGGCAGTCCTTGCCTGACTCGATGAGTTCCTCAATGACCTTTTGCCTGTCGGGGCCGGTGGCGGTCTTCAGTTTTTCCGCCAGGGAGTCAAATTCGGTCCGCCCCGCCTCATCGTTGCCGCGCGCGACTCCCGCCAAACCCACTGTCAGCACGGCAAAGAGCGCTACTATCACAATGCCCCTTTTCATCATGGTGTCTCCCTGCGAATTTTTCCCGGACGGTACGGGGGGTCATCCGCCTGAGGCGGATTGGGTGCATCTCCAAAAAGTGGGTAGAACGGCTTTGGTGCTTGTGCTGGTACGGGGGGTCATCCGCCTGAGACGGATTGCCCGTTGCCTGTTGTGCTGACGGGGGTCAGACCCTTTCCCGTCCCGCCTTGCGG
>JAUXGI010000045.1 GCA_030622295.1 Planctomycetota bacterium | reverse complement strand
TGACTCCTCGAGCCTCGCTTACGGCCCTTTCGATTCGTCTCTGTTTTTCCGGTCCAGGTACTTGCCCAGCAACTTTCCCGCTTTCTCCTCCCTGCCTTCCGCGAGGAGGCGCTCGATTTCCCTTGCCTGCCTGTCATCAAGCACCTGCGCCTCCAGCAGAGTGCGGGTCAGTTCCCTGGCGTTCTTACTCAGAGGCTCCCGGGGCATTCTTGATACCCTCCTGATAGACGGGCAGATAGCGATAGGGTATTTGCAGGATTATGAGCGCGACGGCAGTGGAATATTCCCCTCCCCCCCGCCCGGCCGTGTCGAAATAGCCTGCGGGTTTCTGCATGGACATCAACTGGTCGCGCATGCCCGGCCACCACAGGTCCCAGTATTTCTTGCCCGCCATGAACATTGCCTGGGTCGAGTAGTAGGCTCCGTAATAGTAGAAACTTTTCCAGGTCTTCGTCGTGGTCGGGCTGGTGATCTTCGACCTGAGAAGATAATCAAGGCCCTTCTTTGATTGGGGGCAATCATGGGCTCCGAGCGCCTGGAGTATGCAGACGGCGCCGGCGGAGCGCTCGAAGGCGGAATTTCCGGCCCCTCCCGCCATATAGACTCGGTAACTGAAACCGCCGTCGGAGTTGGCCGCCCTCTTCACACACTTGAGCGCCTTTTCTATCACGCGCTTGTCCACGGCAATGCCGCAGTTGCGGGCCGCGCGCAGCGCATTGGTCTGGCATACGGTCACGGATATGTCCGCCCCTCCGCCGCCGCTGTTCTTGATGGGATTGTACCACCAGCCCCCTTCCGCGTTCTGGCACTTCTCCAGCAGCGCCACCGCCTTCTTCAGTGTCTTGCGCACCCCCTTCTGGAGTTTGCTCTTATACGGCGGCACGGTACCGTAGACCTCTGCAAGAAACAGCGTGGCAAAGCCGTGGCCGTACATGTTGGTACTCTCAAATTGTATGTATCCGCTCGGCTGCGCGGCTTTCTCTACTATGAACCTTATGGCCTTTTCCAGGTTCTCGCAGTATTTGCCGCGGCCGGGCAGGTGCCCGCCGGAAAGCAGCGCCATCCCCGCAAGGCTCGTAGTTGCGACCTTATGTGAGGAGCCGAATACCCCCGTCTTGGCGTCCTGGGCCTTGACCAGGTAGTCCATGCCTTTCTTGATGCTATCGCGCAGTTCCTGAGAGACCTCCTTGCCGGATGGCTCGGGCCCGGTCTCGGACGGCGAGGCCTCTTCCTCGCTCAGGACGGCCGAGTTCGTCAACAGCAGGCCGCACAGCAATATGGCGACGGGAAAACTCATTCCTCGCATGATTTTACCTCAAAAAGGTCCGGTGAATGCTTCCGCGATGCAACAGCGAACTATAAGGCTGCCCCCCCGTTTCCTATTATACGCAAAAGCGGCAATACTGGTTGGAAAAAGGGGCCGCCTCTCGCGCTTGCTGTCCTCGGGTACTGTCTCCGAAGTCATGCAGGCTGGAAGGAAAAGAGCGGGCAAGGCCCGCCCGCCTCAGGCGGATGACTCCCCGAGCCGTGCGTTATCACAGGCGTCTTAAGTTCACGCTGGGGATTTTCGCCAGCCGCCCGAGGTCCTCCTTGCGCATTCTCACGCACATGGAGATAACTCCGTCCGTGACGGACTCCTCGAGCACTCTGCCGCTGCGTCTGATTGCAGCCCTGAGGCGCCCGGCGGCTGGAGCACGCTGCGGCAGGCGAATCTCGGCCGTGACAAGGTCGCGGTCGAGGTATCTCTCGATGGCCTTTTTCACCTCTTCGATTCCGTCTCCGGTGAGCGCGGATGCCGGCACTGCATCGGGGAATTCGTGCAGCAGGGCCTGCAACTCTATCCGCTCCGTTACCGCGTCCACCTTGTTGAGGATGAGGAACCTCGGCTTGTCGTCGCAGTGGATTTCGGCGAGCACCTCTTCCACAACGTCCACCTGGAGTCTTGCGTCCGCGTGCGAGGCGTCAACCACGTGGAGCAGCAGGTCCGCCTGATGGGCTTCCTCAAGTGTCGCGTGGAACGACGCCACAAGGTGATGCGGCAGATTCCTTATGAAGCCTATCGTGTCGCTCAGGAGTACCTTTCTGCCGCCGGGCAGTTTGAAAGAACTCGTCCTGGTATCGAGCGTGGCGAAGAGTTTATCCTCGACCAGTACGCCTGCAGATGTCAGCCGGTTCATCAGGGTGGACTTGCCGGCGTTCGTATAGCCCACCAGTGAAACATTAAACTCGCCAGTCCTGCTTGTCACCTCGCGCTCGCGGCGCGCCTCGTTTCGCTTAAGTACGCGTTTCAGGTCGTTAATCCGTTTGCGGGCGATTCTCCTGTCCACTTCCAGTTGCTTCTCTCCCGGGCCTCTGAGCCCTATGCCGCCCTCGATGCGCGACAGGTGGGTCCACATGCGCCTGAGGCGCGGCATCACATATTCCAGTTGCGCCAGTTCAACCTGCACCCTGGCCTGTTCGGTCCGTGCGTGGGTTGCGAAGATGTCGAGTATCAACTCGCTCCTGTCAATGACCTTGGTGTTGATGGTTTTTTCGAGGTTGCGTACCTGTGCGGGGGTGAGGTCGTTGTCGAAGACAACCACATCGGCATCCAGCGCCCGCGCTATTTCGGTCAACTCGCCGGCCTTGCCCCGGCCGATACAGTGGGCCGGGTCCGGGCGCTCACGCCGCTGCACCAGGGCGTCGACCACTTCCAGTCCGGCCGTTCGCGCCAGCGCCGTCAGTTCCCCCAGCGGTCTGCTGCAGGCGTCGGCATTGCCCTTGAGCAGCAACTTCACCAGCATCGCTTTTTCGGCGGCGGGCGTATCCGTGCTTTTCATCCGTTTCATGAAGGGTCTTGCGCCTCTTCTTTATCCGGCATGTCCAGCCTTTGGCGGCATTCATCAAGTTGCTTCTTTATCTCCAGCAGCCGCGACTCCAGCGAGGCGAACACCCAGAACGTGTAGTGATTGAACTTCACCGCGTTATGCAGATAGTAGCCCAGTTTCACCGAGATGAGGAAAATCGCTATGGCCAGCGCGGCTTTGCCGACGTAATCGGGGGCGCCGAAGAGCGCATGAAATATCTCGATGAAGAAGCATACGGCCACCGCGCTGAATATCGCTACGTTGACCATGCACTGTTTCCGCGCGCTGGCCGTTCCGACGGTTGCGGCCATGCCCTTGAAGTCGGCGGCGAGTTCCTTCTCTATTAGTTCTTCTTCAATGATGTAGTCGGGCTTTTCATTCATAACGGCGCCTCTTGATATCAGCGAAACCGCATGGGGCGGGGGGGGAGATCATCTCACCCGTCCCGGGTTTCTTCCCTGCGAAGGATGGTGGCGTGTTTCCACTTTTTGTCATCGGTGCGCGGAAAATCCCTTCTGTAGTGCACGCCACGGCTCTCCTCGCGCGTCAGCGCGGCGCGAAGCACAAGTTCCGCCACGGTAATCATGTTCTGCAACTCCCACGCGGCGCTCTCGGTGAAGTGCCGGTTGAGCACGTAACTCTGCCAGAAGCGCACACGCTCGAGTGCCGCCTCAAGGGGCCGGGCGTTGCGGACGATGCCGCCCATGCGCCACATCAGGCTGCGAAGGGAGTTCTCCAGGTCGGTGAGGTCCAGTTCGCTGCCGGCGACCATCTCCCTGTCGTTCTTGAGCAGAAGAGGTTTCGGCGCACTCTTGCGTTTTGCGGCTGTTTCACCGGCCAGTCTGCCCGCCCTGCAGCCCATCACAATGCCCTCCAGCAGTGAGTTGGAGCCCAGCCTGTTGGCGCCGTGGAATCCCGTGCAGGCGGCCTCGCCCGCCGCATAGAGGTTCCTGAGCGTCGTGCGGCCGTTAATGTCGGTCTTCACCCCCCCTATCACGTAATGCGCGCTTGGGCGGACCGGTATGAGGTCGCGGCTTATGTCCAGATGACACGTCGCGCACAGGGCTTTTATCCTGGGGAAGCGGTGGTAGACCTCCTGTGGGTTCATGTGTGACAGGTCCAGGTACACGCTGGTGTCCCTGGTTTTGGCCATTTCTTCGAGGATGGCGCGGCTCACCACGTCCCTCGGGGCCAGGTCACCCTCCAGGTCGTAGTTTTTCATGAATGACTCGCCGCGCTTGTTCACCAGCCTGCCGCCTTCACCTCTGACCGCCTCTGAGATGAGCGCGCGCGAAGCCCCGGCCAGGTAAAGCGTCGTGGGATGGAACTGCACGAATTCGACGTTCTCCACGTCGGCGCCCGCGCGATACGCCATGGCTATCCCGTCGCCTGTCGCTATAGACGGGTTGGTCGTCTCGCGGTATATCCTGCCGCAGCCGCCCGTGGCCAGAATCACCTGGTGCGCCCGGGCGAGAAACGTTCCCCCGCGGTCGTATGCCAGCACGCCCAGGCAGAGGCGGCCCTCGGTTACCAGGTCAATTGCAAAGCAATTCTCCCTCCAGCCGATTCCCGGCGACGAGCGTGCAGTGCGGATGAGCGTGCTCATCAGTTCAGCGCCGGTGGAGTCTCCGTCCGCGTGCAATATGCGCGCTCGCGAGTGGCCGCCTTCGCGAGTAAACGCCAGGCGGCCGTTGTGCCTGTCGAAGTCCGCGCCCCATTCCAACAACTCGCGGACGCGCTCCGGACCCTCCTCGACGATGGTGCGCACGATCCGTGAATCACAAAGACCGCAGCCGGCTTTCAGCGTGTCCGCAACGTGCTGGTCCACACTGTCCGCGGCGTCAAGCACCGCGGCTATCCCGCCCTGCGCATACGCCGTTGCGGTCTCTTCGCAGGTCTCCTTGGATAGCAGGAGTACGCTGCAGTGTTTGGCGGCTTCAATCGCCGCCCTCAGCCCTGCGGCCCCCGTTCCAACGACTACGATATCGGCAAACTGGTGAGGGATTTCGCGGGCGTCGAATCTGGTGAGATAGCGTTGTGGAGAGAAACCGTTATTCAAGAAGCGCTCCTTCCGATGGCAGCCGGAACCAGCCCTTGCTTCTTCACCGCCAAGACGCCGGGAAGGCGTCAAGTTTCATCCGCCTGAGGCGGTTCCGGGTTTCAAGTTTCAGGCAAGATAGTGCAAAACTTCATATCACTTGAAACCGGAAACTTGAAACCTGAAACTTCTTTCCCTTTTCCACTTGCCCACTTGCTTGCCGTCTTCGGCCATCGGCTTCCGGTCTGAGGAATGCGGGCTACGTGATGTTGACGGCTTCTCGCAATTCGTTCTGATGCAGGCGGCAGTAATCGACGAACTTTGAAACCATGGCCGGGTCGAATTGCGAGCCGGCGTTCTTTTCCAGTTCATCCAGCGCCTGGGACGTGCTCAGCGCCGGTCTGTAAGGCCGGGATGAGGTCATCGCCGCCAGAGCGTCCGCCATGGCCAGCATTCGAGCGCCGGCGCTTATTTCTTCGCCCTTGAGCCCGTCGGGGTAGCCAGCCCCGTCGTACCGTTCGTGGTGATGTTCTATCGCCTCCTTTACCCCTTTCGGCAGCGAGACCTTTTCAAAGAGCCTTATGGCCAGTTGCGGATGCTTCTTCAGTTTTTCCTTTTCTTCCGGGGTCAGCGCTCCGCCCTTGTTCAGGATGTCGGTCGCCAGGTAATACTTGCCCACCTCGTAGAGCATCGCGGCAAGTTTCATTGTGCGCCTCTCTCCTTCACCTATGCCCAGCACTCGTGTCAGCAGGTCCATGACGTTGCGCACCTTGTGCGAGGTGCGTTCATAGTGTATCGACAGCGACTCGCCCGCCGCGACGAGGCCTTCAATTACCTGCTCGTAGAAATGGGCATCAAGAGCGTCCGGGGCGGGTTTGCTTTCGGCGGTGATTATCTCTTCGACCATCGAAGGCTTGCCTTCCGCAAGGGCGGGCGTCTCGGTAACGGGCCTGTCCTTCTCCTCCACGGCAATGGCTTCGACGGGTTCCTCTTCTGCCGGCACGAAAGCCTCGACGGGTTCTGTCGCCTCTTCCTCGGCGGCGGCACGGGGCGCAGCCTCCTCCAGCACAACGGCCTCGGGGGGTGGTTCCGCTTCCCCGGCTTGCGGGGCACGCGGCTCGGGTTGTGCCGCTTCCGGAGCGGGCATGCTGTCCGTGGGCTGTTCTACGCCGTTCGCCAGTTCCAGGATTCCGGCGTGCGTGGAAGCGCGTTCGTCCTCGACTATCTTCAAAGTGAACAGGGCATCGCCGACGATTATCTTGTCGCCGTCGTTCAGAAACGCATCCCCTGTAAGCCGGGTACCGTTGAGGTACGTGCCGTTGCGGCTGTTGAGGTCGCGCAGGACCACGAAGTCCTTCTCGATGCTTATCTGGCAATGACGGCGGGATGTGACCTTGGATGCTATACGCACGTTGCACTGCTCGCTTTTGCCGAGCACCGTGGTCTGGCGCTTAAGGTGTATTTCACGGCCTTTGGACGGGCCGCGCTCTATGATGAGAGCCACCTTCATGGACAACCCCTTGCTGTAACGATTCCTGAATCTACATGATTCAGAATAGCACAATGCCGCACTGCTGTCAAACACCGGCGGAGAGCAGGGAGTATATAAGGGTGTACTTCAGACGAGCGGGCGGCAATCTTGCGGCGTGATGGCGGTCCCGTCGCTCGTGCTTCGCACCCGCAAACTTTGCGCATGCCCTGATTGGAAGATTTGCCGGGAGTCTGCTTGGCAGTGGGGGAGTAATGGGGTATACTTAAGTCGTGCAGGAAACAGAAAGGGTTCATTGCCCTGGGGTATCCGGTGGAAGCATGTCAGACAAAAAGGGGACATCGGCCTGAAGGAAACACATCCTTCCTTCAATTTCACGTCGCAAACATTAATAACTCTGTCACTCTGTCACTCTGCCGCTTTGCAATCCGCCTCAGGCGGGCAACTTCGTCCTTTTCTAAGGGAGATGCATCATGATTAGCAGAAAGATTGAGACGTTTTTGCCGTTCGTGCTGATAGCGGTTGCGGTTGCCGTCGCGCTCGTCTTCGCGCTGCACCCGCCTGCCGCGCGCAGTGAGGAAAATGAGGACGGCGAGGACGCCGGCTCGGACAATACCGACTGCGGCGAATACGGCATTCCGCCGGAAGAAATCGACGACCACGGACCCCGCATACCCCTCTTCAGCAGGCGCGAGCCGGTCGTCCCCCTGAAAGACCTGCCGCCGATGCCGCCGCTGTTCGGCAACAGTGAAGCCGCGCAGGAAAGGTATCGCAAGGCCCGAGAGGACTGGGAAAAGAGGTTTTCTCCCGAAGAAAGAGAAGAGATAGAGCGGAAGATGGAGGAACTCAAGAACCGGAAAAGTCCCTTTAAGATGGACTGAGACCGAAGCAAGTAGCAAGTAGCAGGCAGCAGGTAGTCGGTGGCAAGAACAATCCGCCCGCCTCAGGCGGACAACGGGCAACAGATATGCGGGAACAAGAGAACCTGGAGATGTTGACCTTGGTTATTAAGAGAGGAAAACCAACGTGAAAGTTCGAAAATTATTCCTGGCATGTGCGATATTGGCCGCGCTGCTATTCGTCGAGTGGCCTGACTTCCAGCACAAGGAGGTCATGGCGGATGGCTTCTCCGGGCCGGTGTGCTGCGCGGTGGTCTTTCCGTTCGTCTGTGCCGACAGTGTTAATTATACGGGAATCTCCATCGCCGGCGACTCTACCCCTGTCGGCGAGCGGGG
>JAUXGI010000327.1 GCA_030622295.1 Planctomycetota bacterium | reverse complement strand
GTCGCTCAGGTAAAGGGATACCGTCTCTTTGTTGCACTTCATCGTTCTGACCTTCGAATGCAAGGGGACAACAGGACCCCCCTCAAATAAAAATCCGTCTCCGTGACAATGCTCCCTGGAAGGGGAGCCCGTCCTTATCCTCCGAATCCTTAGACGCCGCAGTTCGCGGAAAGTTCCCGGAAAACATCTTTTCCACGATTAGAGGTATTTCTCCAGGCGATTTCTCAGTTCCAGCCTCGCCCTGTGCAGGCGGGACTTTACCGTGCCTTCGGGGACCTTGAGCGCCCTGCCAACCTCCGCGTACTCCAAACCTTCCACATCGCGCAGAACCAGCACCTTCCGGTAGTCCAGCGGCAGGGCGCGGATTTCTCTTTCAACTATCTCGCTCAACTCATCGGTTTCGGCCCTGTACGAGGGGTCTTTGTCCGGCGCGACGGGGTTCACCCTTTTAACGCCGGCCGGCCCGTCCTGTGTACGGCTCGTGTCAACCGACAGCCCGTCCATCACCGGCGAGGCTCGCCTGCTTCGCCACTTGCTGGTGCGCAGGTTCAGGGCTATCGCCCACAGCCACGTCGAAAACTTCGCCTCTCGCTTGAACCCTTTGAGGGCCTCGAAGGCCTTCAGAAACGTCTCCTGGGCCAGGTCCATCGCGTCGTCCCGGTTCGGGAGCAGTCTCAGCAGGGCGCTGTAGATGCGGTCCTGGTACTTCAGCACAAGTTGCCCGAACGCTTCTCGTGCGGCGGCTCCCCTGCGCTGCGCCTGCATAACCAGCGCATGGTCTTCATCGACCTGCTTCGCGGCTTTCTTGATTTGTGCCCTGCCCATCGATAAGACGCTCAAAGTTCAAGGTTCAAAAAGTGCCGTGGTTACAGTGTTTCCAGCCGCAGCGTATTGGTCGCCGACGCGCCAAGCGGGAGACCCGCGACGAACACGACGCGGTCGCCTTTCCCGGCCAGTCCGTTTTCCCGCGCCAGGGCCGCACCCTTCTGGAACATGAGTTCGCTGTCCGTAAACTTCCCTGTAATGAAAGGTATCACACCCCTGTACAGGCACATCTTGCGGACGACTTCATCAGTGGTGGAAGCGCCGAGTATCGGTACGCTCATACTTCGCTTTGAAAGAAGCCTTGCCGTCCTGCCGCTTGCCGTGAAGCCGATGACCAGTCCTACCCCCGGCCTGCGCTCGAGATGAGCCACCGCGTCGGCTATGACGTGACCGAAGTCCCCGGAGTCACCCGCCTGGAATCTCCTTTCGCGGAAAACAATCTCGGGTATGCTCGCCTCGGCACGTTCGGCCACGTGCGCCATTGTGGCAAGCGCCCTGAGCGGGTGCTTGCCGACGGACGTTTCGCCCGACAGCATGACCGCGTCCGTGCCGTCGAGGATGGCGTTGGCGATGTCGGAGACCTCGGCTCGCGTGGGAGATGCGTTCTCTATCATCGATTCCAGCATCTGCGTGGCCACGATGACCGGCTTGTTGAATCTCCCGCAAAGTGCCACGAGGCGTTTCTGGATGGCGGGGACCTCTTCCACGCGCATCTCCACGCCCAGGTCTCCACGCGCAACCATCACCGCGTCGGCCGCCTGGATTATTTCCTCGATGTGTTCTATGGCTTCCGGCTTTTCTATCTTGGCGACGGTGTGGCTGTTCGAGCCGCGGGACTGCAAGATTTCTTTCAGTTCCCTCATGTCGTCGGCATGTCTTACGAAGGAGAGTGCCACGTAGTCCACGCCGTGTTCCAGGCCCCATTCCAAGTCACGCCGGTCCTTGTCCGTGAGGGTCGGTGTGCTTACCTTCACCCCGGGCAGGTTTATGCCCTTGTGGGGCTTGATTGTCCCCCCGGCCAGAACCTTGCACTCAAGGAAGTCTTCGGTCTTGCCGGTGACCTGGAGTTCTATCAAACCGTCGTTCACAAGTATCCGCTCTCCTTCCTGCACATCATCAACCATTGAGGGATACGTGCAACTTATGGCGTTCTCATCGCCGGTTATCTCCTTCCTTGTTATACGTATGAAGCCGCCGGTTTTGAGTTCCACGGACTCGGATTTCAACTCTCCGACCCTGATTTTGGGGCCGCAGAGATCCTGCATGACTGCGACGGGGCGGCCTGTTTCGGCGGACACGGCGCGGATGAATCGCAGAGCGTCCGAGTGTTCTTCGTGCGTGCCGTGCGAGAAGTTGAGCCGCGCGACATCCATGCCGCCCTGTATTAACCAGCGTATCTTTTCCTCGCTGTTGCAGGCGGGGCCGATGGTGGCGATTATTTTTGTCAGTCGCATAGCTTCCTCGTCATGCGGGATACCAGGAGGGGCTCCCTCTGGGACTCGGGATAAATTCAGCCCGTCCCTTACATTGTGCTTGTAAGAAATGCGGGCTAGAGCCAATACCAGGAACTTAAGGACTTCACCGTATCTCTTGTTTTAGTAGTTGCTTATATACATTCCGCCGAGAAAAAAAACCCTAAGTTGTATAAAGTATGACAAAACCGACAAAGATAAAATTTAGAAAAGCCTATGG
>JAUXGI010000112.1 GCA_030622295.1 Planctomycetota bacterium | reverse complement strand
GGGCAAATGAATTTCTCCGGGTCAGTCAGGATGTTCGTACGGTAAAGCATCGCCAGGAAGAGGTCGCCGTCCTGGTCGGGATACTCTCCGCCAAACTTGGTTTTATACAACTCCAACGCCGCATAAATCTCTTTCAAATTACTCTTGCAACTCATGTCGTTGACTTGAGCCATTATCTGTGGGCCGACCGCGATGACGATGCTCATAAGGATGAGGACGCCTACGACCGCGCCGCCACCGAGAAGAACGATAAGGACTATTAACCCTGTGTGGCTCTTCTTGGGCGGCGGGTAGTAACCCTGCGGGGGATAGGGCGGTCCGCCCGGCGGCTGGCCTTGCGGAGGGTAGGACGGCGGCGGGGGCGGCGGTTGCTGTGGCGGGTTTCCAGGTATCTGAGACATGGCGACTCTCCTTTATAGGGGGAAATACCGTGCCGGAATCCCGACTATCGGGGTTCCCCGAGGTTCAAGCCTGACGGAAAAACGGAGCATTCTATGTTTTGATACCCGCCGAGCGGGCGAACTGGAGCAGGTGTTCGCGTTGCTCAGCGCTCAGTTTCTCGGGCAGTGTCACCTTTATTACCACGTACATGTCGCCGGTTTTGCCGTTGGATGTCACGCCGTGTCCCTTCAGGCGCAGTTTGTTGCCGGGCTGAGTGCCGGGCGGAATTCTGACCTTGATTTTCCCGTCGAGGGTATCGACTTCAACCTTTGAGCCGAGGATTGCTTGGACCATGTTCACGGCGCACTCGGTGTAGATGTTGTCGCCCTTGCGGCTGAACTTCCCGTGGGGCAGGACGTGTATGCGGAGGAAGAGGTCGCCGGCCGGCCCGGCGGCTATGCCGGGTTTGCCGTGACCGCGCAGGCGGATTTTAGCCTGGTCTTTTATGCCCGGCGGGATGCGCACGGAGATGATTTTCCTGGTGCGCACCATGCCCGAGCCGCGGCAGGTCGTGCACGGGTGCTTGACAATCTTGCCGCGACCGAAACAGTTGGGGCACGGTCTGCTGAAGGCGAACGCGCCCTGTCCTTCCTGTAATCTTCCCCGGCCGCCGCACACCTTGCACTTTGTCATCTTGGTCCCGGGCTTGGCGCCGGAACCTTTGCAGATGGGGCATGTTTTCTCTTCGGGTATGCGTACGCGCATCTTGCCGCCGCGGATTGCGGTCTCAAACGGTATGTCAATGCGGATGTAGACATCCTGGCCTTTTTGCGGCTCATACTGTTCTGAGCGTGCCCGCGTGCCGAAGTCGAGCAAATCGCGGAAGATGTCCCCCAGGTCCTCGGCTCTGACCCTTCCGCCGCCCCTGGTCGCAGCGCCGGGCTTGGAGCCGCCGAACTGCTGGAAGACGTCGAACCCCTGCCCGCCGAAGCCCCGGCTGCTCAGGTCGCGGAACCGGTCGTACTGTGCGCGCTTCTTCTTGTCGCCCAGCACGTCGTAAGCCTTGCTGATGTCCTTGAACCTCTGCTCGGCGGCCTTGTCGTTCTGGTTGCGGTCCGGGTGGTACTTCTTCGCCAGGCGGCGATAGGCCTTGCGAATCTCGTCTTCCGTGGCGTTCTGTTTGACGCCCAGTATCTCGTAGTAGTCTTCCTGTGTCATCTTAGCGAGTCAAGTCGAGGCTACGGATATATCGCTTCGAAAAACTTGAGCAGTATGTCTCCGCCGTCGCTGTATCCGAAGCGGAACGTACAGGTGTGCTTCCCTTCGGGCACCCTGATAACACATACGTGAGGCGTGCTTGCCGATTCAGATTCGGTGTGCTCGAACAGTATGTCTTTCCGTCTGAAGGAGTATGCAGGCTCTTCGCGGATTTTGCCGGTTTCGTCCTCGTATGAGTAGATGTACTTGCGCAGGTTATCCCGGGCCTCGTCGCGGTTGACGCTGAACATGCTCAGCACCATGACCACCTTTGGCCCTTCCACTTCAAGCGTGATGCTTTCGTTTTCATGGAGGGCGTAAAACAGTTCGCGGTTCCATTCGCCGTTGTCTGATTTGAGTATTGCCCGGCGCCCGTATGCGGACGGGTCAATCTCTCTGAGCGAGTCCAGACCGCGTCTACGGCCTTTCGGTATGGCGCGAGCAACGTCGGAAGGCATGAGCGTTTCCATCGGCTCCGTTTTGCCGTCGGAGAGCCGGGCTGCGGAGTCGTCCCTCGCCGGGTCCTGCCCGGAGTCTTCGGCGACCTTTTGCCTGGTCCAGTAGTACTCCGGTTCGGTGGCTTCCGCCACGGCCTTGAAGAAGCCTTTAGTGCCGTCCCACATCTTACATCCCGCCGCAATGCCTGCGGCGAAAAGGAGCATCGTGAGCACAAGCGCTTTTCTCATCTCTTCCTCCGTTTGGTGATTTCTTGTTTCCACCGCGCCGGCGGTAAAGGTTAACCGTTTATTATAACGATGGACATTGTGCGTTGCCAGAACTTTCGCTAATAACACACAAAGGGGTCAGACCCCTTTGTGTGTTATCAGGGTTTGACCCCGTTGTGCCCCGACACGAGAACTCGCAGAGAAAACTCAGATGTCGCGGGTCAAACCCGGCATTTGACTTCCGGCCGGGGCGCGGCTAGAATCTTGACAGATACGGGCTAAAGGCCCGATGGTTCAAATCCGGGAGGTATTATCATGCTTGACCGCCTTATCATGTTTGTCGTGATTGCTGTTCTCGCGTCTGCACTCCTGTGTGGCTGCGGGGACTCAAAGCCGAGGTTTTCAGAGGGCGAAATCGAAACGATGAGGAATGAACTGCTCGAACTGGCCGAGCGTGGTGATTTTTATTTCGAGCGCTCTTTCTATGTGGGGGCGAAGGAAGACTACGAGCAGATTGTCAAGAAAGCCGCGAACTATCTGTATTATGGCCGGCAGGATTCGGAGGTTGAAGCAATACTGAAAAGGGCCGAGGAAAGGCTGGAGAGTGAAGAGATGGCGCAGTCTGCGGCGGGCAAGATACTCATCGGTGGGCGCTGGGTGGACCCCGCCGTCTATTCCGTTGAGAAGGCCGCTGAACTGAGGAGTCGGTCGGATGCGTCGTTGCCAGATAAGATGGCCGAACTTGAGGCCGCCCTGATGGGAGCGATGCCCCTTGCGGATGACCTGCTGGAAGACGAGTCGGCGAAGGCGCTCCTGGCGCTGGGCAGGGAGGCGACACCGTTTGTCGTCGGCTGGCTGAACCGCGAGGAGCGTGATGTGCAGTACATGGCGCTTGTCCTGCTTCAGGAGATGGAAGATAACGAGGACATCATTTTTACCTCGGCGCTTGCGCATCTCGGTTCGGAACGCCCGTCGGTCGTACGGCAGAGCGCGGCGCTTCTCAAGCGATTCCCGCGCAATGAAACAACCGCCGCGCTCATTCCATTCCTGGAGAGGGAAGATGAGGAACTGCTGAGCATCGTCATCACTGTCCTTTGCGAGACGAAGACGGAACTGGGCACGCGAGTGCTGTTTGAAAGGACGCGCAACGCACCGAGACTGTCGCTCTTTCGTCAGGTGGCGCTGGAGCGCATACACCTGCTTAACAGCGTTGAAGCGGTGGAAATCCTGAGCGAGGCCGTACGCGAAGCCGCCGACGACCCAAACCAGGCATACATCAGGACACTGGCCACGCGGTCTCTGCTGGAGACGGGCATCCCCGAGGCCGTGCCGGTGCTGGCCGAGGTTCTTCAACGTGCCGGCATTTCCGACAGGGATGCGGTCATGGAAATCCTCAGACGTGTCAGGGAGACTTCTTACGCCGGGGCTGCACCGGCGGTCGCCAGGGCCTTTATAACGTTCGCCGACGACAAAGAGGTTACGGAACTCGCGGTGGATGTCATGGAGCAAATAGCCGACCGCGACTCCGTACAGTTGCTTATCGACATGGTCCTTTCGATGGATATTCGCATGATTGACTTGGCGGGTGACGTGGACACGGAGGGCATTTTCGCGCGGATAACCAATCTCATCAGGGACCTGAAGGATGAAGAGACAGCCGGGCGTTTCATGAACATGCTCACCTCCTACCAGGCGCCGGAGACGATAGTCAGGGCGGTACATGCGCTGGGCGTTCTGGAAGTGGCTTCCGCAGTACCGAAGTTATGGGACGTGTACCGGTCCGCCGGCAATAATATGGTGAAGATGGCCGTCCTGAACGCGATGGCCAGGATAGGCAGTCCGGCCGCAATGGAGAAGGTGGCAATCGTAATCAAGACCGAGCCGCCGGGCGAAGTGCGAGACTACGCCACCTTGCAGGCGCCCAGGGTAATCGCGCGCGAGACCGCGTTCGAGGACCTTTTTAGCAGACTCGAAGGCGCTCCAGACGAAGCGGTTCGCGCGCTATTCGGAGCGATAGCGGAGGACAAGAAACCCCTGGCCGTCGCTCCCCTCCTGCGTACCGCCCGCTCGGTAGAAACCGACCTGCGCTACCCGGCGTTGTAAGCCCTGGCGTCCTTCGGGGAACAGTTTACAGAGGAAGACCTCGAAACGCTGAGCAAAATTGTTTACGAAGATATCGCCTACCTGCAAGAGGAGCCGGACGTCGTTAAGGTGAAGGAGGCTTTCAGCGTTCTCAAACTACACGTCGACACGGCAACGCCGATTTTCCTGGAATCGGCGAGGGCCAAGTACTGGCCCATAAGATACTACTCCGCCGAGGCGCTTGCGGGGGCCTCCCCGGAGACAGTACGCCGGCACCGCAGCGAGATACGCACCCTGTACAAGGCAATCGTTTCCGGGGAAGACTACCACTCGGGTCTCAGGCTTGCAGAGTGTCTGGGTGTTTCGGATGAAGAAACTGAGAGGATAAACAGAGCTAGCAGCGAACGCGGGCGAAAGATCCTGGAGTCCGAACCTTCCGGCATCGCCCTGGGATTCTCCCGCGAGGCTCTTGAGGAGAAACTCGGCAAGGACTACGAAAAGGTCGGCCCCGAAGGCTCCAAGGCTCGATACCTGTCCTATGGGTCGCCTGGTCTGGTTTTCGCCCTTGTTGAAGACAGGGAATCAGGACAACAGAAGGTCTGGGGCATCGGTTATGTGAAGGGGTTTGCGGGTAGTGTGTACGCGGCGAAACTGGGGGAAAATATCAGCGACGTTCTGATGACGGCAGGCCCGCCCCCCGAGGGTGTGGACCAGGGCGTACAATATACCGAGCAACTCCACGGCTACGCGTTCAAAGACGCGGTCAGGCACAGGTACGTTTTCTACAAACTCGGTTACGACAAGACCATTCGTTACGTTGCCGAAGTCAGCGAGAGCGCGGGTGAAGAGATGGCAGGTGAGTTCAGAGAAGTCCTTGAGAACATTCCCCGCGCCGATTAGTCCGCATTTCCCACCAGAATTTTTGGAGCGTCAGGGCAAGCAACCCTCAGACAAGGTATTGCGGTCGGATTACCCTCGGCGGGC
>JAUXGI010000279.1 GCA_030622295.1 Planctomycetota bacterium | reverse complement strand
GGCAACTTCGTGTGGAAATTGAACGGCGTAACGATATATTTCCCGCTCGCGCTGTGCATTATAATCAGTCTGATATTGACGTTGGTTTTCTGGCTCTTGGGGAGGAGGGGCTGATGGCACGTATGCCGATTGTCACACAAGAGGTAGGCTACGCGATAAAGGCGGAGATGGAACGCGAGCCCGGCAATCAGTATGTTGTCCAATTGCTGGAAAGACTTGAGGCCGAAAACCCCTGCATAGCGGAATTCATCAGCCAGTTGGCGCTGCAACATGACGACCCGGTGGCCATCTCCACCGCGGCGCTGCTGGTCTATCGGCTGCTTGAATCGCAACTCGAAGCGGACGACATGAGGGATCAATTCAAAAAGGGCTGAAAAGCCTTTCAGCCCGCATTTCTCGCCAGGTATTTTTCACCCCTGCACAGGTCCGTCTCGAAACGGTCTCCCTCGTAAACTCAGGATGAATTCACGCCCTTTTCTGCATCTTCCCGTGAATAATGCGGGCCGTCACCCTCCGACCTGGAAGCGGACAAAGCGAACAATTCCTATCTCGCCGCCGGCCTGCTTGCCCACATCGGCGATGTGCCGCTTCACGGACTTCTTGGGCTCTTTCACAAAGGGTTGCTCAAGCAACACGCAATCCTTGAAGAATGAATTGAGTTTGCCGGCGATAATCTTTTCCTGAATGTCTTCGGGTTTGTCTTTTACATGGTCGCGATATACGGCTTTCTCCTGTTCCACCACGTCCGCGGGGATATCCTCCGGGCGTACGGACATGGGGTTGAGAGAGGCTATCTGCATGCAGATGTCCCTGGCGAGGGTTGCGACTTCTTCCCTGCCGCGGGCATCCGCGTTGACGGCCAACTCAACAATCACGCCTATTTTCTTGTTCGTGTGCAGATACCAGCCGACCACCCCTTCATCGGCTCTTATGCGGGCGAAGCGGCCGAACACCATTTTCTCCCCCATCTTGGCCATAAGGGCTTCCAGTTTCACGGCGATTTCGCCCTCAGGGTCGAACCCCGCAGAATCGTTGCCCACTCCGTCAATATCCCACTCCATCACCTTGCCGGCGAGTTCTTCGGCCGCCGCGACGAATTCCTGATTGCGCGCAACGAAGTCCGTCTCGCAGCAGAGTTCAATCATTGTCGCGCCGGTGGCAGCGTGATTTACCACAATGGCCACGCTTCCGTCCGCCGCGGTGCGTTCCGCTCTCTTGGCCGCCTTCAGTGCGCCTTTCTTGCGCAGCAGTTCAATGGCGGCTTCGGCCTCGCCGTTTGCCTCGATAAGCGCCTGACGACAGGCCATCATGCCCAGCCCGGTTCTCTCTCTCAGTTCTTTGACCTGTTGCGCAGTTACGGTCATGTCACTCTCCATTTGTTTCTTACATTCCTGCATTGGAGGATTTAGTCCCGGAAAATCGACCCGATTCTTCCACGTCCCGGGAAGACACAGGTGTGCAATTCACGCCGGCCGGCCGCTCTCATCTGTAACCGTCTCGGCCCCGCGTTCGGGAGATGCCGGTTCAGTCCTGACCTCAGGTGCGGAGGGCACCGGCTTGCCGCCGGCCTCGGACTCGGCAGGAGGCGCCTGAGTCGCAGGCTGCGGTGCGGGTTTCGGCTCCGGCGTCGGGGGTTTCTCGGCGGATTTCGCCTCTCCTGAAGGTTTGGCGGGCATGGTTGTTACGTCAGGTCCGGCCTTCTTTTCTTCCGCCTCCCGTGACCTGGTGCGAGTGTCTCCGCCCCGTGCCGCGCGCGTGCCTCGTGCCCGGGGGCCGCCTGGTCCCTTGGACCCGGGACGCCGCGGTCGTTTGCTGCGCGGACGTCGATGTTTGTCCTCAGAGCCGCCGCCCGCAGGAGACGCTGCAGCCGACGCCTTCTTTGCCTTTGCACGCTCGTCGGCGCCTACCGCGTACTTCTTGGCACCCTCCGTGACCGCCTCGCCGAGTTCCACCAGCAGCATCTGAATGCTTCTCATGGCGTCGTCGTTACATGGAATCGGGAAATCAATCTTGTCCGGGTCGGAGTCCGTGTCAATCAACGCAACCACGGGAATCTTCAGTTTGAGCGCTTCCTTGACGGCTATTTCTTCATGCTTCGGGTCGACTATCACCAACGCAACGGGCAGGCGGTTCAGCGTGCGCACACCTTCCAGGTTACGGAGCAGTTTCCTCTTTTCGCGCATGAAAGCGGAAATCATTTTCTTGCTGAACCGTTCAATCTCGCCGGTCTTTTCCATCAACTCGATTTCCTCAAGGCGTGCCAGCCTTGAGCGAACGGTTCTGTAGTTTGTAAGCATACCGCCCAGCCATCGTTCACTTACGCTGGGCATCCTGCAGCCCGCGGCGATCTTTGCCACAATCGCCTTCGCCTGGCGCTTGGTGCCCACAAACAGGACCTTCCCTCCGGTCGCAGCAATGCTGCTCAGGAAATGGCGCGCACGCACCAGCCCCCTCAGCGTCTCCTTCAGATCGACGATGTGGACAAGGTTGCGCCTGGAATGGATGAACCGCGCCATTTTGGGATTCCATCGACTGGCGCGATGGCCGAAGTGCGCCCCCGCTTCAATGAGGGCCTTGATTGATGTAATGTGCAAGACATGCTCCTCACAAGACACAAGTCCACAGGATTTACCGGCGCTACCCATAAACGTCGGCAAATTGCCTGCGCTCGTTGGAATACGAAAAAAGCGAACCCGAAACCTCAGGCCGACGCTCCCTGCGCCGACCGCCCGGAAAGGCGCATGACTATACCAGCAAACTCCAAAAAGTCAACCACATTTTGCGGGTTGTGGGCATGTACGCGGGCTCGGGGAGTCAGACCCTTTCCCGCCCCGCCTTGCGGGGTCTTTTACTTTCGGTTTGCATGACCTCGGCAATATGTCCGAGAAGAGAGGGCGCGAAAGGAAAAGGCAGCCAAAGGCTGCTCCTCAGCCCCTCCTTCGTCGGGATAAACTCCTGACCCCCTCGCCGATCCGCCTGAGGCGGATAAATGGGTCTGACCCGCCGCTCACTTTCCAGGATTCTTACATG
>JAUXGI010000021.1 GCA_030622295.1 Planctomycetota bacterium | reverse complement strand
TCGCCAAACGGCAACGGGCAACAGGCACACGGCTCGGGGAGTCAGACCCTTTCCCGTCGGGCCGACGGGTCGGCCCTCCTCCTCAGCGTCTGACCCCCTCGCAGTGCGTGTCCATTCGTGGTTTCAAAATCACATCTTCAGCAGCAAATCGATAATCTCGAACGCCGCGCGGGGTCGGCCCGCGTTGCGCGCGCATTCGCGCATCCGTGCTCCCCTGGCCTTGTCGCCCAGGATTGTCCGCAGGTGATACTTCAGGCTGCCCAGCCTGTTCGCCAGGACTCCGGCGCCCGTGCGCAGCAGGTAGTGGCAGTTGCCCATCTCCTGCCCGGGCACGGGGTTTATCGCTATCATCGGCAGACCCACGGCCAGCGCCTCCACGGTCGTCACGCCGCCGGGCTTCGCTACGATGACATCGGCCACCTGCATCATCTCGTGGATGTTATCCACGAATCCGAAGACCTTCAGTTTCACACCGTCAGGGGGCTTCAGGGCGCGGATTTTCTCTTCGCTCTCCTTGTTGCTGCCCGCGACCGCGAGTATTTGCATGTCGATGCCCGTGTTCATCAGCGCTTCCACGGTCACCTCCGGCCCGCGCTTCTGCCAGCCGCTGGCGACCGTCAGCGCTATCGGGACATCGTCCACGCAGCCGAGTTTCTTCAGAATTGCGGCCCTGTCCGTCGGCGCGACGAACTCCGGCCTTACCGGTATGCCGATGACGTGAATCCTCTCCGCGTCAAAGCCTTTTTCCACAAGGGTCGCCTTCATCTCCTCCGTCGAGACTATGTGGAAGTCCGCGTCCTTTACCTCCCAGAACGAGTGCATGTAGTAATCCGTGACTATTACACCAACCGGGCAGTCAATCTTGCCTTTGGGCTTGAGGATTGAGACGACGTCTCCCGGCTGAAAGTGGGTACAGACAATAATATCCGGCTTCTCCGCCTCGACGCGCTTCAGGAACCTGCGGAAGAACAGCCTGTCAATCAGCGTTACCAGGCCGCGGGGCTTTTCGTATCTCTCTTCACGGTCCAGCGTGTCGTAACAGTAGCCGTAGAAATGCGGGAAGCGCCCGGCGAGGAGGTTGTAGAGTCCCTTGTAGAACCTGCCGTAAATTCGGGGGCACAGGTCGAAGGAATCAATCCATACGGCTTCCGCCTCGGGGTGTTCCATCTCGCACGCCTGCACCAGGGCGCGGGCGGCGGTGGTGTGACCGGCGCCCACGGCGGCGCTCAGCACGAGTATCTTCTTCTTGTCTTCGCTCACTCTGGAGGCTCCGTTTTTTCTGGTTGTTGAATTAGTTCCTGTTGCGGAAAGTGGTGTTTCGCGCTCGGGGAGTCTGACCCCCTCGCGGTGCACAGCCATTCGTACCCGCACCTGCACGGACCCGGAGCGCGACGGTCAAACCGGTTCGCGCGAATGTCCGAAATCACCTTCGTTATCTCTTTCTCAAATCCCTGGAGGTCTTTTTCCGACACCGGCAGTCCGGCGGTCCCGCCATAGCGGAAGAAGTACAGCCGCGCGGATTTCGGCACCTCACCCAGGGCGGCCCCGGCCCCCAGCGCGTACGCCGCCAACTGCAGGCGGTAGTAATTCAACTTCTCGTCGAATTTCCCGTCGGGCACAAGGTCGCTTTTGTAGTCGAGAACATGCAGCGCGCCCTTGCTGTCACGGAATAGTGAATCGACCTTGCCTTCAATCAGCGCGTCGCCGCACTTCGCAACGAAACTCACTTCCGTCCACAATTCACGCGCGGCGGCCAGTATCTTCGAGAGGGGCGAGGCGTCGAATTTTTCAACAAACCGCCGCAGTGTCTTCGCGAGTTCATTCCTTTCCGCTTCCGTGAATTCGCCCGATGCCTGGATTGCCTGTCGTATCTGTTCCTCGCGGTCGCCGGGCCGGAGCGTCTCGAAGAGTCTGTGCGCTATCGTGCCCAGGATGACACCCGGCACCCCGCTCGACTGCCGTGCCTGCGCGGGCATCTCCGGGTAGCCGCGGACGAACCTGTAGCAGTATTTCCGCGGGCAGTGCGCGTATTCGACCAGTTCCGTCGGATTGAACGCCCGCTTTGTTTCGAGCGACGGCGGCACATCGCTCACCCGCCGCCACTGGGGCGTGTCGGCAGGTATTTCTTCCGCCTCGACGTTTTGCATTATTTCAATGATCGTGCCGATGTCCGGCGTTCGCCCTTTTGGTCGAGGGGGAGCATTCGCGGGGTCATATATGTTTTTCTCGACGACGTGCAGGAATTCCGCTTCTTCCCCGGCATCCTTCATGTCGAGAGACAGGGCATCCGCGAGATAACCCAGCCATCCCTGCGGCTCCTTCCCTTTTTCCATGCAGCCCGACAGGATGAGCCTGTCTTTCGCGCGCGTCATTGCGACGTAAAGCAGGCGCTTGGATTCCGCCTCGTCTTTCAGTTTCTCGCTGCACCTGTGCAGTTTATATATTCCGTTTGGGGGCTTGTTGCCGGGGCGTTCCGGCATCTTCGGGATAAGGCCCAACTCCCGGCTCAGGCCGATGCTTGCCTGGTCGCTCCTGCGCTCGCTTTGCGGGCAGATGTCCGGAATGATTACGATTGGGAACTCCAGCCCCTTGGCCTTGTGCACGGTCATAATTCGCACGACGTTCTCCTCTTCATCCTCGACCGCCGCCTGCGACTCGCGCATCTCCTGCGTCAGAAACTCGTTGATATACTTGATGAAGTCGCGCAGTGAGAAGATGCCGCCTGCCTCGAAACCCCGCGCGACCTCTATCATTTTTCGCAGGTTGGCGATCTTCTGAGAGCCGTTGAACGTCGTGGCCAGAATCGCTTCCATGCCCGTAATTTCGAGAATCTTCTTGATGATTTGCGGCAGGGGAAGTCTGTCTTTCAGGGATTGGAGCCGTGGAACCGCCCTGCGCGCGAAATCGAGTTTCTCGTTTTCCTCCCGCTTCATTTCGCCGCAAACGCGGCCCGAGTGGAACTTCTTCGTGAAGGAGCCGCCTTCCAGCGTCGAGAGCCAGTAGAGCGCCTCGTCGGACATTGAGAACATCGGCGAGCGCAACACCCCTGCCAGCGCGTACTCGTCGCGGGTGTTATCGATGACGCGCAGCATGTTGAGCACGTCGCGCACTTCCTGTCGCGCATAAAAGTCGCTGCCTGCCGTCACGTGGTAAGGTATTTCCGCCTCCTGGAACGCGCGCTCGTACGCATGGACAAGGTACTTCAGTTTGCGGCAGATGACGGCGATGTGGCGGAACCCGGGCCTCACCCATTTTTTTTCTTCCTGGTCGTAGACGCGCATCCCGTCGGACGAAGTCAGTTTCAGTATTTTCTGCGCGACAGCACGCGCCTCACACAACCGCAACTCGTCTGCGCGGGGCTTTCCCTCTTTTTCGTATCTCAGCAGCAACAGTTCGGCGAAGGGCGCCTCGGGCAGCGCTTCGCGGAAAGGAGAAATCTCTTCGTACACCGCGTGGTAATCGCGCGTCGCGCGGTCCTTGTGCATCAATTTGCCGAAGAGAACGTTGGCAAGTTCCACGCCTCCCTCTACCGTTCTGAAGTTGGTATCAAGCGCAATCCGTCCCTGCGCGTCGATGCCTTCGCGGGCGTTCGTGAACACCCCGACGTCGGCGCCGCGGAAGCGGTATATCGACTGCTTGTCGTCGCCGACGAAGAAAAGGTTCGGCCTCTTCTCTCGTCCCTTGTCGGCCCCGGTCCTGCCTGCAAGCAGCCAGATAATTTGATGCTGTATGGGACTTATATCCTGAAATTCGTCGACCAGGATGAAGCGTATGTGTCCTTGCAGTTCCCGCCGGACGCCTTCGTTTCCGGACAGCAGGTCGCGCGTCTTTATCTCCAGGTCTTCAAACGTCAGCATTCCTGCTTCTTCCTTCGCCCGCCGGTAGCGCTCCAGCGCCGAGTAATACACGGTTTTCAGTGCCCGCGCCAAATCGATATTTTCTACATCTTTTTCGTCGATAACTGCCAGGACGATGTCTTTGTGCGCCTTCACGGATTCGCGCAGTGAGTCAATTGCCGCTTTTACTTCTTTCAGCAGTTCCTTGGAACGCCAGTATTTTGCGCTTCCGCAGCCCAGGTTGATAGTCAGCATGTTTTGCAGCGCGGAAGCGATATCGGCATCCTTTGTGGAGGAGTGTATTGCCCTGTCTGTCTCGATAACCTTGCGTCGTTCCTTTTCCAGTTTGTCTGCTTCATTCGTAGCGGAAATTTTTCCCAGGAAATTGATTTGTTCCCGCCAGTCTTTGCGTGCCGAGAGTTGACGCGCGAGTTCCGCCTGGACCTCGACGAGGCGCTCCCTGTACATTTCGAGCAACTGCCTGTTGTCGTGTTTCGCGAGGAAGTTGCAGGCGATGCCTGTGTCTTCCATCCTGCCGAGGAGCGCGCGGAGGATGCCCTTTGTGCGCCGGACGCCGTAGATGTCTATGACTTTCTGAATATGGACGTCCCTGGAGGTGAGCAGGTCCTCGACGCTTTCGTCGACAACCCTGGCGGCGAGTATCGTCGCGGCGTTTTCATCCTTCACGCTGAAAACGGGGTCAACGCCCGCTTCCACGGGATGCTCGCGCAGTATGCCGCTGCAGAATCCGTGGATGGTGGAGATGCGCGCGCCCTCGAGGTCGCGCTTGTGTGCCCGCCATTTGCGGAGTTCTTCATCGTTCCGGGCGGACCTGATTTCACGGTCGCAGTATGCGCGGATGCGGTCGCGCATTTCGCGGGCGGCCTTTTCCGTAAACGTGATGGCCACGATGCCGGGCACACCGACCGTGCCCGTGCGGAGTATGTGGAGATAGCGGTGCGCAAGAACGAGGGTCTTGCCGGAGCCTGCTCCCGCCGTTACGCACACGTCCGCGTCCAGCGTCTTTATCGCTTTGTCCTGTTGCTCAGTCGGTTTCATCTGCCTGGTGATTCTTCCTTTCGGCGCGGGCCTCGCTGTACCGGCATGTCCCGCGTGCCGGACAGTACTTGCAGAAATCGTCTTTCGGGTCGGGAGGGAACTCGCCCCTGCACATGGCTGCCACATGTTTGACGGCGTATTGCCTGACGATATCGTAGATTTCGGGAATCTTGGGATCTTTGTACTGAAGGCGCCCGGCCTGCTGGAGCGATTTCAGCGGGTAGTAGAAGCCGTCGGCAACTTCCTTGTCTTCCGCGAACAGTTCATTCACGGCGACTGCGTAGAGGACAATCTGGAGGTCGGAGCCGCTGAGACGTGCCGCCTTCGACGGAGCCACACTGCCCTTGTAGTCGATGACTATCGGGCCATCGTCCCTGCGGTCAACCCGGTCGATGACGCCGCGAATCTTTACGGGAAATTCCCCGCCCTCTATAACGAGCGGTTCCTTCGTTGAGGCAACGTCCCATTTCTTCAGCATCTCGTCGAATCCGAAGGCGAGTTCAAAAAACTCCGGCTCCGTGCGTGTCTTGTCGTTTGAGTTTGTTGCGGTTTCTTTGGCTACGAAAGCGCGCAGTTCTTCGAGTATTCCGGACTGTTCGGCCTGGAACACCACCTCGTTTGCGACCGCGCCGCTTTTCCTTATGTGCTCGAAATGCTCCTCCGCCAGTTGTTCAATCAACTCGATTGCATGTTTTTTATTTTTCTCCGTGATTACGGTTGAACCAAGTTCCTGCAGGCGCACGAAGAAGTCGCGCAGCAGGGCGTGGAAGAACCTGCCGCGGTTGATGGACGTCAGTTCGTCCTCGGGTTCGACGATTTCCGCCAGCCCCAGGACTCTCTCGGTGAAATATCTGAAGGGGCACGACCCGTAGCGGCCCAACCGGCTCGCGCTGAAAACGGTTTCCCTCATTCGAGCCTCAAGCCGCTTTTTTATTTTCTCGTCCCTGATAACGCCGTCATGGATGCCATAGGGGCGAAAGGAACCGCGCTCATGCTCCACGGCCAATGCCCGCGCAACCGCCGCCAGGGGCGGCATTGCGCGCTGTGCGAGCGCCTGCAAATATTGCGGCAGGAACGTCGCCGGTCTTGCGTCAGGAGCCATGCCGTCGGCCAGCGCGGCGGCCAGCATTTCGCGGGCGCTTGCCGCATCCTCATGTCGAGGCAGAACCCGACCCAGAGAGATGGTCTCCGCCGGCAACCCCGTGTAAAGCCTTTCAACTTCCGCCAGGTAATAAGACGGCAGCGCTTCACGTCCTTCGGCGTCCGCCGTGGGATGGGTGAGGTACAGCCGCTCGGTAGCGCGGGTGACGGCGGTGTAGAAGAGAAACATTTCGAACTTCTGGTCGTCTCCGCGTTCCTTCAGGTATGCCCTGCCGGAGCGGTTGAGGTGCCGGCGCGCGGAGTCGTTGTAGAACGGCGACTGCGAGACCTGCTCCGGGAACTCCTTCTCCACAAGCCCGCAGACGAATACCACCGGAAAGAACATGCCGCGAGTGCCGGGTACATCCATGATTCTCACGCGGCCTTCCGGCTTGATGCGGGATGTGTCGATGGCGCAATCCAGGAGGCGTCGCAGGTATTCGATGAATTTCTCGCAGGAAGTTTTCTCGTCGGCTGAGCCCAGGATTTCCGCGAAGGCGGACAGACGCCGAAGCCCCGCGCGCAGGGCTTCCAGCGCGGCAAGGTCGGCTCCGGTATTTTCAGGCAGTTCGGAATCCATACAGGCCTGACGCAGAGCCGGCCGGTCAATCAGGCCGAGAACGCGGTCCACGTGTTCGGCGATGGCGCATCCCTGCTGCAATTTCTCCAGTTCTGCCAGGAAGTCCCCTGTGAAATCGAGGGCACGTCGGGCCCGTGTCAGGCGAGACCGCAAATCCCCGGCATCCTGCGGCAGGTCCTCGCCCATGTCGGGATTTTCCAGGGAATCTTCAAGGCGTTTGACGTATGAGCGAATGCGACCGCGCCAGGAATCGGCGCCGGCGATGACCTGCGCCTCGCGCGAGACCTCGTCCACGGCCGCCGCGTCGAACTCGCCGATGAGCGCACCTGCGTATGGCGAGCCGAGAAAGCGCATGACCGCATGGCGCGAAAAACCGTCGCCCGGAATCTCCAACAGGTGCAAGATGCTCCTGACGACGGGGATTTCCGCGAGCCGTTTGTGCTTTCCAATCGTGAAGGGGATGCCCTGCTCGCGAAAGACCTCCTCGAACAGCGGCGCGTAGCGGGCAGGCGAGCGCACAATCACGACTATATCGTCGGCCCTTCGTCCCTCCAGAAGGAGGTCCTTTATCCTGCGGCCTGTCTCCGTAACCTCGGCGCTTCGGTCCGGGCAGCGAATGATGTGTATGCCGTCGTCGGGAGCGTCCTGTTGCCCTGCAAGCGGGTCGAAAAGATTATGCCCCAGGATATTGAGCGAGGTCGGCGGCGCCTCCATGTGTTCGATATTTTCCCTCGTTGCCTCTGGAAACTCCTTCTCTATCAGGGCGATGGTGGAGGATGTCGTCGCGAACAGTTCGCCCCTGCGTTCGCCGTCTTCGTGCGTCAGGGCGAAGGTTATGCCTTCCACGTGCCCGGCGAGAGCCTTGATTATATCGAACTCCGAAGGGGTGAAGTCGGCGAAGTCGTCGACGAAGAGTTCTTTCACGTCGTCGTACGGTTTCCTCCGGCCGTTCATTATGAGATCGCGCACGCGCCAGAGTTTGCCCTCGGTATCGTACAGGTCGGCATGCTTGAGGATATGCTGATACTCGGCGTATATTGCGGCGATTTCGGCGCCTTTTTGGTCAGGGCCGCGCCTGGAGTATTCGCGGAACTGTTCGGGGTAAATCGTGTTCTGTTTCAGTTCCTTGATGAACCCGCCTATCGCAGAGGCCAGGCCCCTGAAGCGAAGGAGTGGAGCGAAGTATTCGATTTTCCCCTGCGAGGCGAGTTTCTCGATGATGTTCTCAAGCAGGAGGTCCCGTTCGGCGGTGGATATCTCCCTGCCGGAGTGCTGGTTGTGTTCGAGAATCCGCGCGACGAATTCGTAGAAGTTTGCGACCGGCGGGACAAGCACGCCGTCGATACGGTCCAGCAGTGAGTGGACGGCTTCGCGCGCGTCGGCTGCCGTGGGGACAAGCATAAGCGCCGTATGCCCCGTGCCCGCGCGCAGGCGCTCGCACAAAATCGCTCTCAGCGCGCGGCTCTTGCCGGCGCCGGCCGGTGCGGTCAACGTTGTAATTCGGGCGCCCATGTCAGGAACAGATTACCGCGAAGTGCGGGATTTTCAACGGAATTCCGGGAATCTTTGCCCTCGCCTAATCCGCGGCTCCCACCACGGCTCGGGGCGGCCCTTGGCCGCTTTTATACTTCCGGTTTACATGACCTCAGAAATAATGTCCGAGAAGAGAGGGCGCGAAAGGAAAAGACAGCCGAAGGCTGCTCCTCAGCCCCTCCTTTGTCGGGATAAACTCCTGACCCCCTCGCAGCCGCATGTCTTCGCGGGCGATGCCCGAAGCAATGTAGGGGACGGACTTCAGTCCGTCCCCCCGGAACGGCCTCCCTCGGGGACTCGGGATAAATTCAGGCCGTTCCCTACATTTCGTGGTGAGAAATGCGGGCTAAAGAATCCCCGCCCGGTTGTCGATAACATTAATGGAAGTGTCTCCACATGGGGTGAAAAACGCCTCAGAGGGGAGCGGAGATGCTGTGTCTCCTGAGTATCGTTAATGTGCCAAATAGGCGAATCATGCGAAAGGACATACCACGTGAGTGAAAGAATACTCGTAGTAGAAGACCACGCCGGAACCCTCAGTCTGCTTACCACACTTCTGCAGAAAGAGGGTTTTGACGTAATCGGGGCGGGCAACGGCGAAGATGCCCTCCGGATACTCAAGAACGAATTCCCCGACCTCATCCTCCTGGACATCATTCTCACCGGCATGGACGGCTTCGACGTCTGCCGCACCCTCAAGACCGACCCCCTGTACAGGAACGTGCCGGTAATAATGTGCACCAGCAAAGACACAATGCCGGACCGACTGAAGGGGGCGGAGTTCGGCGCGGACGATTACGTGGCCAAGCCGTTCAACAACCGCGACCTTGTCAAGCGCATCCGGCTGCATCTCCGTCTGAAGAGCATGGAAGAGCAGTTGATGATAACCGGGCACGAGTTGCAGACGGCGCGCAAGACGCTGCACGAACAGACCCGGGCGATGGAGCGCAGTCAACTGGAGACGATACACTCCCTGCTGGCGGCGGTCTCTGCGAAAGACCATAATATCGGCGAACACGCACAGAATGTCGCCGACCTTTGCAATACCATGGCAGGCACGATGGGCTTCGACAAGCGAAGTCTTCTCAACCTGCAGTACGCCAGCATCCTCCACGACATCGGCAAGATAGCCGTGCCCACGAGCGTTCTCGCCAAAGAAAACCGGCTGGAAAAGGAAGAACTGGAAATCATTCGCCGTCATCCGGGAATAAGCGCTGAAATTATCAGGCCCATCTCCTTCCTCCAGAAAGTAATTCCGATTATTCGCCATCATCACGAAAACGTGGACGGCTCCGGCTATCCCGACGGCCTGAAGGGCGAAGAAATACCGCTGGAGTCGCGCATACTGGCCGTCGCGGATGCCTACGACGCGATGACCTCGAACCGACCCTATCGCGAGGCGATAACCCGCGAGCGCGCCCTGACGCTCATCTCAGAGCGCGCAGGCACGCAGTTCGACACAGACGTCGTCAACGTGTTTGTGGAAGTGATGAGCGAAAGCGCAACCGCCGAATCCCTCGCTTCGAGCATGTCATAAGCGGATGTTTCAGGCTCAAGGTTCAAGGTTCAAGGCTCAAGGTTCAAGGATCCAGAGTTCGGGGTT
>JAUXGI010000359.1 GCA_030622295.1 Planctomycetota bacterium | reverse complement strand
TTATTGTTCTTTGCATTGTTAAAGAAACACCTGTTGCGAAAGGATGACAGTCACCATCTACGAGCTGGCCCCGATAAATCGGGCCTGCGCTCCGTAATGGTGACAGTCACCTTTCGTGTTTCATTGGCAATGCAATCAACAATAGATTGAAACGTGAGACGTTCCATCGTTAGAAACGTGCCGTCCATGCGGACGGCCCGTATGGGCCGGGAGAGGAAAGGGTTATGCATACCAGACAGAAATCGACATACGTTCTGTGTGCGCTGGCGTCGGTTGTGATGCTTTTTCTGGCCGGACAGGGCTGCAGGCAGACACACCCGGACATAGCGGACGAGGTGACGCGGGGCGCGCGTTTGAAATTTGTCGCGGCCACGCGCTTTGCGGGCACCTTCAACGAGGGGCTTAGCGTCAGGCGCGGCATCGCCTATGTCGGCTCGCAGGAGAAGCGCGAAATATTAGGCGCGGTCGTCCGGACAAAGAATCATCTGTATGCATACGAACTGGCGACGGGCAGAAAGTTGTGGGACAAGACGCTTCTGTCCGGTCCCGGGGAGGGCTTTCACGGCTGCATCGTGCAGGGGCGCACACTGGTTTGCGGGCCGGGCAGCAGCGGTCTGTGGGCCTGCGACGCGAGGGCGGGGGAAGACTTCTGGCGTTATTTCATTAACCCCGACCTTGCCGGGCAGTTTGCGCGGATTGTTGCGAAGGACTACAACATTTATGCGTGCTCGCGGGGCGGTAAACTTGTGGCGTTGCGCCTGCTGAAGGGTACGGTGAAGTGGAAGCGGGATTTGGGGCGCTATTCAAGCGGGCCTTGTCTTGCCGGAAAGGGAGTGGTCATTCGCGGCGGCAGCCGTCTGGTGTGTTACTTGCAACTCGACGGCAGCCTGATGTGGCAGGCGCTTGCGCCGGCTTACTGGGCCAGGCCGGAGTTGAAGTATATAGACGGCAGGATATGTTTCATCGCGGGCGGCTCCCCGCCGGAGTTGCGCTGTATCGACGCGGCGGACGGCACCGAGGTCTGGAGCGTGAGAGTGGATAAGGGCTTCAGTCTGCTGCCGGAAAACCTTGAGAGCGTGGTTGTGTTCCAGGACGGCTCTTTGCGGCTGATAAATCCGGATGACGGGACGGATTTCTGGAGTCCGCAGAAACTGCTGCGGAAACCGGAGGGCAGGCCGGGCGCGCACGAGTTTCGAGATGTCATCGATTACGGAGACGTGCTGCTTGTGGAGATGCGTGAGCGGTCGCGCGCGCAGGCCGAACTCTCGGTCATTGACCGGAAGACGGGCGCGAGGATTCAGTATGTCGTGCTTTACCAGAATGCTCCGTGGCGGATTGTCGGAGACAAGATAGTAAGCATCTACCAGGACAACATCCGCGCCTGGGCGCTGAAAGAGTCGAAGGGGTACTGGTCGCGGGACTTCAAGGGAGAGACGCTTGTTGCGGAAAATACCTTGCTGCGTGACGGGAAGCTGCTCTTCCTTGCACGCGGCGGCCCGCACCAGTCCCCGCCGTCGAGGCTTGTTTTGTACGGAGTCGATTTGGAGACGGGCGAGATAACGCACAGGTTTGCGACCGGCTTCGACAGCGACGACGTGGTGAGGTTGATTGTCGAAGGAGGTAACGTTTATCTGTGGAATATGGAGACGAAACTGCTGTTCAGACTGGAAGGCGCGTAGTTTGGATTCAAGATTCTCAGGTTATGGACGGTGACAGTCACCGATGTTTTTGAATCCCGAACTGATGTGCAGGGAGACAGTACGATGAAGAAGATGCTTGTGATGGCCGCAGCGTTCGTGCTTTTGGCGGGCGTGACGGGCTGCGCGCTCTGGGACACAATTACTTACAAGGACTATTTCAGCGAGACTTCATCCCCTTTATCGGATGAATCGTACAGAGATATGGTAAGGCAGGCCGTCAACAAGGACGAGTATATTGCCATTGACCTCGCTCATGGCGGCCCTCCCGTAATGGGACGTGTCAGCATGCGCTCTTATGAGATGCCGGGTTACGGAGTGAGGCACTTCGAGGGGATGTCGCTTCTTTACGCCGGCAGCAATGGCTACATCTACATCGGCGACAGTCGCCCCCACTTTTGCGGCTACTGGCCGTACAGGCGCCGCATCCCACCCCGTCCCTACAAGCGCCCGTATAAATACCATCCGTCGGAGCACAGGCCGAAGTAAGGCAGAAGAAGGCAACGGGCAACAGGCAACAGGCAACAGGCAACAGGCAGTCCCGAC
>JAUXGI010000388.1 GCA_030622295.1 Planctomycetota bacterium | reverse complement strand
TCTCCAAGTTCCGCGAGGGGATAGTCATAAGTCGTTGGCGGACGGGGACAGTCACTATTCTACGAATTCCACTCGCACCGCTCGTGGGATTCCGGAAATAGTGACAGTCCCCGTCGCTCACTTTCCAGGATTCTTACATGCTCCCGAACAGATGGCATGGATTACCGTCTCTTGCTCACTGGCCGGTGAGGCGGCGGAGAAGTTCGGCGGAAGGCTGGTGGCCGAGTTTGGCTGCTTTCTTCAGGTATGACGCGGCCTGGTCGTATTCGTTGAGTTTCAGGTATGCGACGCCGAGGTTGTGGAGCAATCGCGTGTCCTCGGGGCTCAGTTTCAGGGCGGTCAGGAAGTCTCTGGATGCTCGTCGGTGAATGCCGCGACGGGCCAGGAGCATGCCGCGGTTGGTCAGCGCGACTACGTTGCCCGCATCGATTTCCAGTGCGCGGTTGAAGTCTTCCATCGCGCCTTCCCTGTCACCTGTCATCTGCCGCGCCAGTCCGCGGTTGTTCAGCGCCAGCGTATCGTCAGGCTCTTCCGCGAGCATACCGTCATATTCATCAATAGCCTGCGGGTAGTGTCCCTGCGCGGCAAGTATTTCCGCCCTGAGCAGCCGCATCGCCCGGTCGTCGGGAGCGGCCCTCAGGCCCTCATTCACAAACAGCATTGCCTTCATGTGCTCGCCTGTTTTCAGGTTCGCCGCCGCGAGCAGGTACAGCAGGCGCGGATTGTCGCGGTTGATTTGCCACAACGCTTCGAGGCGTGTCGCCGCGATACCTGCGTTGCCGGTCTCCATCTGCGCGGACGCAAGACAGAGATGCGATTCCAGGAAGTCCGGCTTGAGTGCAACCGCCGCCTCGAACGCCTCTACCGCCTTGTCCTTCTGACCGGCCATCATATAAGCCAGGCCCAGGTTGTGGTTCGCTTCGGCGGATTGGGCGTTAATCTTGAGGGCGAGAGCGTAACTGCCGATTGCCTTGTCGGGCTGAGAATTGCGCAGGAAGAAGTTGCCGAGTTCGAAGTATGCGTCGTAATTTTGGGGGAAAGCGCGGGCGATTTCCTTCAGTTCTTCCAGGGCCTTGTCCCCTTCGCCGCGTCGCTCGTATTCGTGGGCGAGGTTCAGGCGCGCGCCCATGTCGCCGGGGTTATTCTCGGCGGCACAGATGATATCGATAAGTTCCGTTTTGCGTCTTTTCTTTGCCACGGGATGGATTCAGGTTTCAGTGTTAGCCCACATTTCTCACCACGGAAGAGGTGAGGCTCGGGGAGTCAGACCCTTCCCGGCCGCCCTCGGCGGCTTTTTCCCTTTCGGTTCGCATGACTTCGCAGACGGTATCCGAGGATACCGAGCGCGAAAGGAAAAGGCAGCCGAAGGCTGCTCCTTAGCCCCTCCTTCGTCGGGATAAACTCCTGACCCCCTCGCGGTGAAAATCGACTTTTGGCAACAGGAACTACTTGAAGAACTCTTCGGCGAGGGCGAAGAGATTCATGTCGAGCATTCTGTACCCGCTGCGGACCTCGGCTATGTCAATGGCGATTATGTCGTTGCCTTTGAGGGCGACTATCTTGCCGTAGTCTCCCCTGAGGACCAGGTCCGCCGCGGCCATGCCGTAGCGCGTCCCAAGAATCCTGTCGAATGCAGTGGGCGGGCCGCCGCGCTGCAGGTGACCCAGCACCACGTGTCGCGTCTCAATGCCGGTGTTCTTTTCGATGATTTTGGCGAGAGTCTTTCCGATACCGCCCAGGCGTACGTTGCCGAATTCGTCTCTTTCGGCGGTCTGCAGCACGTGTTCGTCGCCCAGTTTGACCGCCTCGGACACGGCGACCAGGTTGTATAGTTTGCCGAGGGCGCGATTGCGTTTCAGTGTTTCGCACAGGTCCTCGATGTCCG
>JAUXGI010000162.1 GCA_030622295.1 Planctomycetota bacterium | reverse complement strand
GTTGTACTCGGCAGTGTCGTCACGTCAGATATCAAACCTCCGAGAATCTCAAACTGTCCCCTAAAGGGGTCAGACCCCTTTAGGGGACAGTTTAGATGTGTAACCTTTTTTGGAGCAGTTGAAGCAGTGAGCGCCACCACTGGACCATGAGCGGCTTGCGGCGCTTCTCGAATTGCACCACGACGCGCTGGCCGCTCAGCAGGCGCACGCCGGAGGTCTCGTCGGGAGAAATGCGTATCTCGAAGAAGCGCTCCGCCGCCTTCGTGCCTTGCGGGTCTTCCGGGGATGTCGCCACCGAGCCGCCTGCGGCATAGCCCAGGGCGGCGGAAGGCAGTTGCTCCTGTCCTGCGGGGAGGATTTTCACAATCGTGCCGGAAAGCGTGGTATCCGGCCGGTTCTTGACTATTATCTTCACGTCCTTGTCCGCTTCCTCGATGAGCATGGCCGCTTCCTGCTGGCCGGCGGTTGCGCGAATGAGCACCCGGTCGAGGCTTGCTACAAGGCCGACCTTCTCGCCGCGGCGAAGATAGGCGCCTCTGGCTCGGTCGATGTCTGGCGCGAGCCATGTGCCGGCAAGAGGCGCATGCACTTCCAGCGATGAGAGTTGCTCCTCAACGCGGCTAATCTGTTCGTCCAGAGCCTGAATCTGTTCGCCGAGGATCTGGGCTTGCGTCATCTCTTCTTGCGCCTGGGCCAGGCGTTGACTGGCCTTCAGGCGTCTGCGCTCGGCAAGGAGTCCTTCCTTATGGGCTTCCAGTTCCGGATTCATCGCACACAGCAAAGGCGAACCATCGGGCGTGACTACGGCGCCGGAAGGCAGGTAATCGGCGACGAATCCGCCGGCGTCCATGTAGATGACCGCAAGGCTCACCGGCTCGACCACGCCCTCGACGCGGTCCCTGTCCGGCGCGGGGATAAGCCCTATGCCGCCCACGATGAGCAGAATCACCACGACCGTTGATGCGACGGCGCGCGCCCTGACGCGGGCCAACTCCCCGCTGGTCGCAAGGTAACGGACGAATTTGCCCAGGGGCACGAGCACCCACGCCACGAACGCCGCCACCGCAAGAATCGCCCCGAGGAAGAAGAGTTTATTTGCGACGAACAGGAGTATGCCCACGCAGATGATGACCCGGTAGATCGTCGAGGCAACCGCATAGAATGCCAGCCACCCTCGCTCGCCGCCGGTGTGCGCGGGGTTGCGTGCCCGCTTTACGGCCCAGGCATATCGCTTGACGAGGTAATAGAGGTATTGCCTGGAGCGCTGCGCGAGGTTGGGTATTTCCAGGATGTCGGACAGGATGTAGTACCCGTCAAAGCGCAACAGCGGGTTTGCGTTGAAGAGGATTGTTGAGACGCTGGCGATGAACATCATGTTGTACGTGATGGCGTGGACGGTCGTGCCTTCGGAGGTGCTGGCCCAGACCACGGCGGCGACGGCGGCTATCGCCAGTTCCACCAGCATGCCGCCCGCGCCGACGACGACCCTGTGGGTCTTTTTGCGGAAGGCCCACGCGCTGGAGGCGTCGACGTAAGGCAGCGGCGTAAAGACGAGAAACATCACGCCCATTGTGTGCACCTCGCCGCCGGTGCCCGTTATGCGGCCGAATCGCTTGCATGCAAAGGCGTGGCCGAACTCGTGGAATATTTTTATGAAGATGAAACTCAGATATAATAACGGAAGGTTCTCGGGGTCCAGGATGCCGGAAGCGCGGTCCGCCAAATCTCCGAAACGCCCGCCCAGGAAATACAATCCGACGCAGATAATCACCGCCCACGCGATAAAGCCGTATACCGTGAACAGCCGCCCGAACACACCCACCCAGCGGTTGAGGAAATGGTCCGGGTCGAGCAGCGGGATGCGGATGAACAGGAGGTTCATCATGTAGCCCTGTACCTCTCGCCTGATGCGTTTGCGGTGGCGTTTGAAGAGGCCCTCGGCGTCCGGAGGCAACTCCGCGTGGAGCAGGTTCGAGGTGTAGAGTTGGCCGAGCAGTTGGATGGCTTCGCCTTGCGTGGGGGCGCTGTCGCCGAGTTCCTCGTTGCAGATGTGCCAGGCCTCCGCCACTGTGCGGCGGCCGTCGAGCATCGCCACGAAGTGGTAGGCTGCTTCGTTCAGGCGGAAGAACTGGTTGCTGGAGGGGTCCTGCACGACATGCCACATCTGACCGCGGAAATGCTGGCGGTGGACTTGCACGGTGGAGCGCAATCGCGGGCGCAGGTTGGCGACGCGATACCATGATTCGCTGAATGTCGGGCGTTCGACGGGCACAAAATCCTCCACAAACGAAACCTGAAGGGGTTTGACCCCTTCAGGTTTCGTTTGTTAGAGCCAGAGTTTCATGCGGAGCCAGTTGACGAGTTTGTGCGTCCAGAGCCACGCGTATGAACGATGGTCCACACTAACCTTGGCCACTCCCTCCATGCCCGGACGCATCCAGGGCTTTGTCTCGAGCAGCTTGACGCGGACCTTGAACACGTTGCGCTGGCTTACCACCTCGGCCACGGGATTAACCCGCTCTACGACGAACTTAATCCGCCGGCCGGGGTACGATGCCGTGGCCAACTCTCCTTCCTGGCCGACTTTCACGTCGGCGATTTCATCTTCGGGAACCAGGAGTTCCGCCCTTAACGACTCCAGCGGCGCGACCTCGAAGAGCACATCGCCTGTCTTTACGGGCGCGCCGATTTGCCTCTTCAGGTCGCCGGCAATAATGCAGCCGCTGATAGGCGAATGAATCTCCGCCTGAGCGATGCGATGTTGCAGCAGTTTGATTTGCGCGTCAACCTTCTCAACTTCGGCCTGCGCAATCTGCGCCTCGGCCGTCTTTCCTTCGCTCACGGCGGCGGCAACCTGTTTGAGGTATCCCTCCCGCTCGGCCCTGGTGGCGGCCAATTGCAGGCGGAGTTCGGCGGTGTCCAGCGTTGCAAGGACGGTGTGGCCGCCATTAATCTCATCGCCGGGAAAGACGCCGACGGATTTCAGGTAGCCGTCGAAGGGGGCGGGGATTATCTGGCGCTGCGTCGCTTCAAGCACGAAGGGCGCATCGACCCGGTACTCGCCCTTCGCGAATACCGTGAACAATACCGCCCCCAGGATAAGTATTGCCGCGACCTTTATCCATGTATGTTTCGGCCCCAGTGCCGCTGCCAGGCCCTTGCGCGCGCCTGCGGCGGCCCGGGCGCCTATCCAGCGGTCGTGCTCGTGGAGGTCGACCAGGCGGGTCGTGCACAACTCACATGTCAATCGTAGTGATTCGACATCTTCGAGGTTGAAAGGATCGTCGGTCGGGCGCTCGACCGTCAGTACGGCGACGGCTTCTCCGCCCTTGCGCAACGGCAAGCTGAGCACGTTTATCGGTCCGTGTCGTTTGGAGAGTTCGCCGGCGGCGCGGCTGACGTATGTAGCCTCGGCCTCGGGCGGATGCAGAACTTCCACGTCTTGATCGATGCATTCCTCCATTACAGATTCGGTGTCCTGCACCAGTTGCATCTTGCGGCTGAACTTTTCGGTGTGGCTCATGGCGCGCAGGTGGACGTATCGGCCTTTCAGGAAGCCCAGGCCGACGCGCTCGCAGTTCCAGCGAGCGGCCACTTCGTTACAAAGCGCCATCGCCGCGCCGGCGAAGCGGTCGTGCTCGTTGACCGTCGTGAGGGTTTCCATGGCCATGCGCAAACGCCGCGTATCCATCTGGCGTCGTTGCAGGGTCAGGCGCATCTCGTAGAGGCTCAGCAGGCTGATGGTGAGTTCGAGGCGTTCGCGGATCGCGGCCAGCGCTTTATCGTCGCTCGCGTTGACGGCGAATGCGGCCAGACCGCGGACATCTCCGCCGGAGCGGAAGGGGACCATGACGAGATAACGCCGGGCGGGCTGGCCGTAGAGTGCATCCTGCCCGTGAAGCGGCAGGATGGTTGTTTTTCCCCTGGAAATGTGTTGCGAAGCGGCCTCGGCCGACTGGGCCAGCCACACGGGTGCGGTGGAGCCTTCTTCCGGCAGGGGGTAAACGGCAATTACTTCGGCGCCTCCCTCAGGGCCGGCCCGCAGGATTGCCCCGCCTTCCGCTTTTGCCAGATGACATTGCACGGCCAGGAGGTTGATGAGGAACTGCTCCGGCGGGCCGTCGAACCGGCTCAGGCGGTCGATCATGTCGGCCGTGCTCGGCTCCCTGTCATCGGAAGAATGCTGCGATATCCAATCCTGATTCATTGACGTCCTACCTGAAAAAACCGTTAGCCGCTTGTCCTTTGACGC
>JAUXGI010000074.1 GCA_030622295.1 Planctomycetota bacterium | reverse complement strand
TTTGAGACCGGAGACTTGAAAGTAGGAAGCAGGGAGTAGGAAGTAGGAGGGTAGGAGAGGGACAGGAAAGCAGGAAAGGCGAAAGAAAAAAAGCGGGCAAGGCCCGCCTTCTGATTTCTGACTACTCGCGAATGCTCGACAAGACAAGAAATATAGGCATCATCGCCCACATAGACGCCGGCAAGACCACGGCCACCGAGCGCATGCTTTACTACGCCGGAAAAGAGCACCGCATGGGCGAGGTCCACGAAGGCACCGCCAAGATGGACTACCTGGAAGAAGAACAGGAACGCGGCATAACCATCTGGTCGGCGGCGACGACCTTCTCCTGGGGAGAGCACGCCATTAACCTGATAGACACCCCCGGGCACGTGGATTTCACCGCGGAAGTCGAGCGCAGCCTCAGGGTGCTCGACGGCGCGGTCGTCGTCTTTTGCGGCGTGGGGGGCGTCGAGGCGCAGTCGGAAACGGTCTGGTACCAGGCCGACAGGTACGACATACCGCGCATTGCCTTCATCAATAAACTGGACCGCGTCGGTGCGGACTTCGAACACGCCGTGGAGTCCATGCGAAAGCGCCTCGGAGCGAAGCCGCTCGTCCTGCAGTTGCCGATAGGACTTGAGGCGGCCTTCGACGGAATTGTGGATGTGGTCCGCATGGTCGCCATATACCATGACGACGACGGCCAGGGTCTTCGCTTCGAGGAACGCCCCGTACCCGAAGAAATGCAGGAGGAGACCCATCACGCGCGAGAAAAATTGATAGATGTTCTCACCGCGTCGGTCGACACACCGGAAAGCGACGCGATAATGGAGAAACACCTGGCCGGCGAGGAGATAACCGCTGCGGAGTTGAAGACGGTCATCAGGCAGGCAACGCTTCGCAACGCTCTCTCCCCGGTGCTGTGCGGCTCCGCCCTTAAATACAAGGGGGTGCAGCAACTGATGGACGCGGTATGCGATTTCCTGCCGTCACCGTCGGATGTCGGCGAAGTGACGGCACACTCCATCGACGGCAAGAAGACCGCCTCCCTGAAGCCCGATCCGGAAGGGCCTCTGGCGGCGCTTGCGTTCAAAATCGTCGCAGATCCGCACGGCGACCTGACGTTCCTGCGGATATACTCGGGCAGGATAGTCACCGGCCGCGGATACCAGAACCCCCTCAGGGACAAACGCGAAAGGATAACCCGGCTCTACCGCATGCACGCCGAAGAGCGGCAGCAGATTCAGGAAGCGCTCGCCGGTGATATCGTAGCCGCCGTCGGCCCGAAGGAAACCGCCACCGGTGACACGCTGTGCGATGCGAGAAAGCCGCTCCTGCTGGAGAAAGTCGCCTTCGCCGAACCGGTCATATCGGTCGCCGTCGAACCAAAGACAAACCAGGACAAGGACAAACTCTCGGAGGCGTTGCGGCGGCTGAAAAGGGAAGAGCCGTCCTTCTCTTACTACACCGACCGCGAGACCGGACAGATAATCATGTCCGGCATGGGCGAGTTGCACCTGCAGATTCTGAAAAACAGAATGCTGAAGGTGTTCAAGGTGGAAGCCAACGTCGGGAAGCCGCGCGTGGCCTACCGCGAGACGGTAAGCGCCGCGGCGGAGACGACCGGCAGGTTCGTCAAACAGACCGGCGGCCACGGCCATTACGGCGTGGTGCGTTTGCGCGTGGAACCCCTGCGCTCCGAGGAGCATCTGACCGTTGAAATCACCGCAAAGGCGGATGATATCCCGCAGGAATACCACAAGGCCGTAATCGAGGGGGTTCGCGATGCGGCGAAAGGCGGCGTGCTCGCGGGGTTCCCGATGATTGACGTAAAGGTTACGGTGATGGGAGGCTCCTGTCACCGCGTCGATTCGAACGATATCGCTTTCAGAGCGGCGGCCGCGGCGGCGTTTCGCCAAGCCGCCGTGCAGGCTTCGCCCGTGCTGCTTGAACCGATAATGAAGTTCGAGATACGCACCCCCGACGGTTATCTGAGCGCCGTGATACACGACCGTAACTCGCGTCGCGCCAATATAGAACACATGGAACTCGACGCCGGCCAGAGGATTGTAACCGGCAAGGTTCCCATCAGCGAGATGTTCGGCTATTCAACGACGCTGCGTTCTCTGACACAGGGGCGCGCCGTCTTCTCGCTTGAAGCGTGTGCCTACGGCAGGGTGCCGCCCGAGGTCCAGAAAAAATTCGAGTTCCGATAGTCAAAGGTGGCCGTGGCGGAAACGCGCCCTCCGGAACTGCCCCCTATGCCCCTTTTCGGCCTTCCGGAGAAAAAGTGGCGAAAACCCTCTAAAAAGTGGTTGACATCAGGGTTGAAGAGGGTTATCATACCCGGCTCACAAATTTCGCCAGATGGATGTGAGGGCCTTCAGAGGCCGATTCATTGGGCGGGGGCGAAGTGCCATTTCGTTGAACTGGAAGGCCTGGAAACCCGCACTCCTTGAGTTGCGGTATATTTTTGGGTAAAAACCGCAACCTCGCTTTTGTTCTCCATTGCTGCCATAGTGGTGTCGTAGAAGGGGTGGCAATGTAAGTGTGAGAGAACCATGGAGCAGAAAAAGATACGCATAAGAATGGAAGCCTACGATCACGACGTGCTGGACCAGTCCGCCGCGGAGATTGTCAATACGGCCCAGCGTAGCGGCGCACGCGTGCACGGCCCAATACCGCTGCCCACGAAAATCGAGCGCTATACAGTGCTGCGCTCGCCTCACGTGGACAAGAAATCGCGCGAGCAGTTTGAGATTCGAACCCACAAGCGAATCGTAGACATCAGTGACCCGACGTCAAAGACGATTGACGAACTGGGCAAACTGAATATGCCGGCGGGTGTCTATATTCGTATTAAGGCGTAATAATCCGTCAAGATTATAAAGAAGGGGGTTCGCGGTACGCTCGCCATTCTCGGATACCGTCTGCGAAGTCATGCAGACCGAAAAGAAAAAAGCGGCCAAGGGCCGCCGCCGCTTCTCAGTAATGGCGCGCATCATCGGGAACAAGACATGATAAACGGCTTGATAGGCAAAAAGATAAGCATGACGCAGGTCTTCACCGAAGAAGGCAAGCGCGTACCCGTAACGGTCGTGCGGACAGGCCCGTGCGCCGTCGTGCAGGTGAAAACTGCCGAGAAGGACGGCTATCAGGCGGTGCAACTGGGCTTCGAGGAGAAACGCAAAAATATCACAAAGCCCCTCGTGGGGCATTTCCTGAAGCAGCGTGTCACACCGCAGCGACTGTTGCGCGAGATAAGGGTGAAGGGCGAGTGTGACCTGAAGGCCGGCGACGTCGTGGGCGTGGAGATATTCGAGGATACGCGTCTGGTCAATGTGACGGGCATAAGCAAGGGCAAGGGCTTTCAGGGGACCATCAAGCGTCACAAATTTACGCGCGGGCCGGCGGGTCACGGCTCGAAAAACGTCCGCGCTCCGGGCTCCATCGGCCAGAGTGCCACCCCGTCGCGAGTCTTCAAGGGCGTGCGCATGCCCGGCCACATGGGGCACGCTCGATGCACCGTCAAGAATATCGAGATAGTGAAGGTGGACAAAGAAAGCAATCTGCTACTTCTGAAAGGCGCGGTGCCCGGCCCCAGCGGCGGATACCTGATTATCAGAGGGGCGGACAGGATGAAGAAGGCCGAGGAGTAATGATAGAACTCCCCTATTACAACAAGGACGGAGAGGCCGAAGAGCCGCTGAAATTTGACGAGACGGCCTTCGGCACGAAAGTCCGCAAGCGCCTGTTGCGAGACGCCGTCCTGATGTATGAGGCCGCCCGGCGGCAGGGCTCGGCGTCCACCAAGACCCGCTCACAGGTGAGCGGCACCGGGGCCAAGCCGTTCCGCCAGAAGGGCACCGGCCGCGCGCGTCAGGGCACGCGCCGCGCTCCACACCACCGCGGCGGAAGCGTCGCCTGGGGGCCGAAACCGCGCGACTTCTCGTATTCCATCCCGGTACGCGCCAGGCGCGAGGCGCTGAAGTCGGCGCTTCTGACCAAACTCCTGGACGGGCAGACCATGGTGATTGAGAAACTTGAGGCGGGTGAGCCGAAAACCTCGAAGGTCGCGCACCTGCTCGATAAGATGGAAATCAACGGCTCATGCCTGGTCGGGATCAAGGGACATGACGTCAACCTGGTTAAGTCGTTCCGAAACCTTGCGCGCGTGAAATTGGAAGAAGTGCGGAACTTCAACGCATACGATGTGCTGAGAAACAAGATACTGCTGCTCACGCGCGAGGCGCTGGACGCCCTGAGCGGGCCGGCCGGCCCCTGAACGCGGCAGAGGAGAAGGGCTGAGGCATGAAAACCAACTACGAAGTCATCCTGAAACCGGTGATAACCGAGAAGAGTTACGGCGTGAGCGAGGAGTCCAACTCTTACACCTTCAGGGTACACCCGCGTGCCAACAAGGTCCAGATAAAGCAGGCCATAGAAGAGATATTCAAAAACAAGCGCGCCAGGGTCATGAACGTAGCCACCATGAACGTGAAGGGACGCAGGCGCGGCCGTGTCAAAGGCAGGCGCGGCATGTCCTCCGGCTGGAAGAAGGCCATAGTCACCCTGGACAGAGAGTGCAAACTGGATATCTACTGACAGGCAGAAGGTGAAAGAGACGGGCAACGGGAATTCTTGACGACTCGACAACTTGAAGACTGATTTCGGGTCTTCGGCCTTTAGAGCAGACATGGCAGTAAAGCAATACAAACCGACATCGCCCGGGAGACGCTTCGGCCAGGTTGCCGACTTCAGCGAGCTGACGGACAAGAGGCCAGAGAAGCGGCTGGTGAAGCGGCTCACGCGCACGGGCGGACGCAACTCAGCCGGGCGGATAACCGCCCGCCACAGGGGCGGGGGGCGCAGGCGTTTGTACCGCATGATTGATTTCAAGCGGAACAAAGACGGCGTGCCCGCGCGCGTGGCGGCCATAGAATACGACCCCGGGCGCTCGGCGCGCATTGCGCTGCTCTACTACCATGACGGGGAGAAACGCTATATCCTCGCCCCCAACGGGCTGCAGGTCGGCATGGTCTTGAGCAGCGGCGAGAAGGTGGAGCCGCAGATCGGCAACTCCATGCCGCTGGCGTCCATACCGCTGGGCCTGATGGTGCACAACGTAGAGTTGCAGCCCGGGCGCGGGGGACAGATGGGACGCAGCGCAGGCGTTGCGATACGGTTGACTTCCCGCGAGGGGTGTTACGCGCACCTTGTCCTGCCCTCCGGTGAGATTCGCAGGGTGAACGTCAAGTGCCGCGCGACAATCGGGCAAGTAGGAAATACGGACCACATGAACATATCCCTGGGCAAGGCCGGCCGCACGCGCCTGAAAGGCCGGCGGCCGCACGTCCGCGGCAGCGCCATGAGTCCTTACTGCCACCCGATGGGCGGCGGCGAGGGCAGGACAGGAGCGGGGCGGCCGCCCTGCTCGCCCAGGGGAGTTCTGTCGAAGGGAGGCAGGACGCGCAATCCGCGCAAAACCTCCAGTAAGTATATCGTTAGACGCAGGAAAAAATGACGGGAGGACTGAATGGGCCGTTCGCTTAAGAAAGGTCCTTTTGTGGACGCCAAACTGCTGCGCAAGGTGGAGAAGATCGACGTCGCCGGGAGCCACCAGCCCGTCAAGACGTGGTCGCGGCGGTCAACCATCGTGCCGGAATTCGTCTCGCACACTTTTCTCGTGCATGACGGGCATAAGTTCATCAAGGTGTTTGTGACCGAGGATATGGTGGGGCATAAACTGGGCGAGTTTGCGCCCACGCGTATCTTCAGAGGACATTCCGGCAGGAGAGGGAAAAAGTAGTCATGGATTTCCGGGTTAAACTCAGCAAAGCACCTTTCAGCGCACGCAAGGCCAGGCTGGTGCTCGACCTTGTCCGGGGAAAGAACGTCAACAAGGCCCTGGAGATCTTGGCGTTTTCCCACAAGCGCCCGGCCCGTGCACTGGAGAAATTGATACGCTCGTGCCTGGCCAACGTCGATTACTTCAACGAACAAGACAGCAGGAAAGGCGAGGATGCGGTGGATGTGGATTCCCTGCTGATAACCGAGGTGCGGGCCGATGAAGGGCCGCTTGTCGGCTATGCCAGGCGCTTTAGGCCGCGGGCCAGGGGGATGGCGTTTCCGATAAACCGGAGAAC
>JAUXGI010000253.1 GCA_030622295.1 Planctomycetota bacterium | reverse complement strand
TGTGCCGGTCTCCCCTCGCTCACCGCGTCCATGCGCGCCAGCGTGTCAGCCTTTTCCAGAAGCACGCTTTTATACTCCGCCGCCAGAGCAGCCAGTTGCCGCCTGGCGCGCTCTTTCGGGAGCGGCACTGCGCCCGTCAGTTCGCCGACATTCAGAATCACCGACGAATAGAAGTCCCTCTGGCCCGCCGGGCGAACGATCTGAAAATCGAGCCTGTCTCTTCCCATGTAAGGCCGTAATGCCCAAGCAAGTTGTATGCCGACCAGTGCATAGGCAAGCATCCACAGGAAGAGCACGAAGCGGCTTTTCGGTCGCACCCCGCACTCCTTCTCGCGTTTTTTCGCCAGGAACCTGCTACCGCGAGCCAGATACGCAAGGCCCACCAGCCCCGCCAAACCCAGTATCACAACGTTCACAAGCATAAGAAGGTTATAACGCGACGCGCCCTGACTTATCGTGAGCAGGCAAAAGCCCGCAATCGGCGCCATGCAAACAAGCACAAGGGACGTGGCGCAAACACTCATCGCGAAAAGCCCGAGCATCTGGCGGAAATACACACGAAGGTTCAGGAGAATCCCTATCAGGTACAGCGTGGGCAACAGGACGACAAGGGAAATCATAAAAACGAGGGGCAGTTTAATCGCGCTGGAGATGCTCTGCCGCGGAAAGTGGTTGTACATGCCCATGACAAAGCCGTATATCATGAAGCACACCAGCGATACCAGGGCCATCTGGCTGATAAACTTGTAGGATGCCTTGTCGTCCTTGATATCGAAGTAAAGCGCATCACGCAGGCGCAGGACGCGGGGAATGATGCTGAAGAAACCTTCGCCGATTTTCTCGTCCACCGGGGGCTCGTCCGGTATGTCGTCCTTCTTGAAATGTGGGACATGCTGTGTCGGGTCGTAAGGTGCCTGTGGCGGGTATGGCTGCTGCTGCCACGTCTGTCCGGGCGGCGGCGGCTCCCGGCCCGGGGGGGTGTCCTGGTTGTCTGCCATGTCAGATCCTCCATTAAATGTTACGCGCTGTTTTGCAAATTACTCTCTTTGTCAGGTTAAACGGATGGAGGAACGGTTTGGTTTTACCGTGCAGTCGGAAAGGAAACCCGCACTCAAAAGGGTCAGCCCCCTTTAGGTATTACGTCCAACCCGTCAAAGACTTTTCCCCGCCGCGCGGCCGGTGGCGAACGCCATCAGCAGGTTGTAGCCCCCGCAAGGCCCGGCGGGCGCGAGCAATTCGCCCGCAAAACGCAGACCGGGCACCGTGCGGCTCTCCATCGTGTACGGGTCGAGGCCCTTCGCAGCCACTCCGCCGAGCGTAACCATCGCATCGTTCACATCAGGCGGCGCAACAACAGTCATCGCCAGCGACTTGATGTTCCCGGCAAGCGCAATAAATTCGCGCCGCGATATCTGGCCGATGCGCCGGGCCGCAGGGATTCCGGCGCGCCCGGCCAACTCCGCCGTCAGCCGCGCCGGCAGCGCCGCGCACCAATCGGCGTTCTCCAGCCTGCGTTTGGGCCGGCTCTTCGCCGCGGCGAGAAACTCATCGACTATCCGCTCGCGAGTTAAGTCCGGCGACAAATCCGCCACGAGCCGCATGTCGGCGGCATCATCTGGCGGCGCCGCGCGGGCCATCTCCAGACTCAGGTCCAGCGCGGGCGGGCCGGACACACCCCTGTGCGTAAAGAGCAGCGCGCCGCGCCGCGCGGCCAGTTTGCGCCCGCCGCGGCGCAGGGTTATCAACGCATCGGCAGCCGAGACCCCGGCAATATCCGGAAAGCACGGCTCGGTTGCCAGCGCGCCAAGCGCCGGACGCGGCGCCTCCACCTCGTGGCCGAAAATTCCCGCCAGGCGATAGCCGTCACCGCAAGAGCCGGTTGACGGATAAGTCATACCGCCCGCTGCGACAATCAGGCGGCCGCATTTCCAGACCCTGCGCGAAGTCCGCACCTCGAAGCCGCCGCCCCCGAGCCGTGCGGCGGCGCGCACCGCCGCGCCGCACACCACCTCGACGCCCGACCTCTCCGCCCCGGCCAGCAGCGCATCAAGCAGCCGCCGCGAACCCCCGCGGACAAATACACTTTCTCCCCGCGGGCCGCCCTCCTCCCGCTCCGTCCCGACCCCCAGTTCCTTGAGGAATTCGGCCAGGCTGAAAGACGCCAGCGCCTGGTGCAAAAAGCGGCCGCTGCGCCCGTAGGCCTCAGCGGCGTCGAGCGAGGGCAAGTCCGGGTCAGTCAGGTTGGCGCGCCCTCCGCCGGCAAGCAGGAGTTTCCGGCCCGGGCGGGCGTTTTTTTCCAGAACGACAACGCCGCGTCCGCCGCGCGCCACCGCGATGGCGGCCGCCAGACCCGCCGGCCCCGCCCCGACGATAATGCAGGATTGTTCGGCCACTCAGTCATACCTCAAAATTTGCGCGGCCCTTTGCGCCGCGCAAATTGACATTATCCCCGTGCAGTCGGAAAGGAAACCCGCGAGGGTCTAATGTGAAAACGCCGGGGGGTTGGCCTGCAGCGGCCTATTGCGTGGAGTCTTCCCGTGGAGGCAAATTCCCGCGGCGCAATAGAGCACTCCCGCTCAGAAGTGATTGCCCGGAGGTATGATCGATGGAGCCTCGATATCGCGCTTGTCGGCATTCCAGCGGGCAATTCGAACATTTCGGTTTTCACCGTACCAAAGTACCTCATACCTTTCATATACTTCGAGGAGGTAGTGAAGGCCCTCGCTGACGTATGACGGCGACAGAAGCAGCGCATCGGACGGCAGGGCTACGCGGCAATAACCCAACATCTGGCCAACATCCCGAAGGGTTACCGGTTTGAGTTTACACTCTACGAAGTACAGGTCAGCCGCATTTTTGAAAACAACCGCACCTACGACATCCACGAGGATATCAAAGGATAAATAGTGCGGGTGAAATTCGGCGAGACCGTTCTTCTCGATAAGACGTGACAACTTCGTTGAGGAGGAATCCCACACAAAAACCTTCGCCTTCTTGTGTCGCGACTGGAGAAGGGCCTTTAACCAGCGGACAACATCCGGATACATCTCCTTTTCCGAGGCATAGGGTCCCACTACTCTTCCTCGCTGGATTCCGTTTCGAACATTTCTATCTGATTTGGATCCGGTTTCGTGGCTTGTTTGCAACCCATTCCGAGGCAAATTTGCCAGTAAGCGTTAAAGTGCTTTCCTCGAATTTCCTTCGGAATTCCCGCGCTTTTCTCTTCGGGGTGCTTCATTTTCCTTCTTCTGACGTGCTT
>JAUXGI010000280.1 GCA_030622295.1 Planctomycetota bacterium | reverse complement strand
GGGCGGGCCTTGCCCGCTCTTTCACGTTCTACGCCTTCTGACCTCAGTGGCCGCTCCCGAAGACAGCAAGCGCGAGAGTAAAAGACCGGGCGAAGCCCGGCGGGGCGGCTGACCCTTTTTCCTCTAGGACACTTCGCCGGGCGGTTTTCTCTCCGGCGGGCCGTATGCGTACACGACTCCGTTGCACACGAAAATTACCCTGTCGCGGGTGACGAACATCCTCTTGATTGCCATCTTGTTGCAGAGTTCGGATACATCCCGGTACACTACGATTTTGGCGTCGCTCTTGCCGGTATCGTAGCCGATAACGGCGTGGACTGCTCGGTCTTGCTCCTGGTGCTTGATGAGCAGGAAGATCATCGAGCCGGTTACTATGGGGCTGCCGACGAGCGTCTCGTTGTCACCCAGGTATGCCCCGAAAGAGTCGAGTTTGCCCGTGGTCGTATTTACTGCAAAAACCTTTTTCCCCCGCAGCGTCGCATCCCCGTCTTTCCTCGCGGGTTCAGCAACAGGGGGCCTCCCCGGCATCATGTACGGGGTGTTTGCCTGGGTTTGCGTGCTCAGAGCGCTCTGGAAAATGACGATCTTGTCCCCCAGGATGACAAACGTTCTGGGTGGTTCCAGCGGGCTGACCGGGTGCCCCGGAGCGAACAGCGGGCGGTCCCAGAAACGCTTGCCGGTTTCAGGGTCGAAGGCATACAGGTGGTCGGAATCCCGCGGGGCAACGATAAGAATAGAGACGGTCTTTTCCGCCTCGCCGCGGCCTTTTCTGCGAACGTTGTGCAGGAAAATCGGCGGGCTCTCGTGCCACATAAAGGGCGGGCCACACGTCATTGCAGTACCTCTCATCATCCGCAAGGCCGGCCTGTGGTACTTCGCCGCCCATTTGACGTTACCGGTGACGGAGTTGATTGCGCCGACGATGCCCATGTTGCTGGAGAAGAATACCGTATCGTTGGCGACGTGCACCCGTGAGCCGACAATCGGGGCCGCCGTCTGGCCGCGGTTCCTGGTCCAAAGCGCCGTAGTGGAATTCAGCGAGCCTATGTAGGTGCGCCACTTGAGTCCGCCTGTTGTCGGGTCAAAGCAGACGACGAAGAATTCGTATGAACCCATAAACGTTATCCTGATTGCCCCGGTGTACAGATACGCTCCGTATCTTACGGGAGCGGATGTGAGATGGGCCTGTCCCATGAAATCGCGGTCTTCGGCCGACGATGCGGGCGCCGCCTCGTTATGCGACGTCTCGACCACCTTGCCTTTTCTTGAGTACTGCCCGGGCTCCCACCACCAGACTATTTTGTTGTGGCGTCTGTCGAACGCTTGCAGGCGGGTGGTCCAGCGTTCCACGTTGGCGGAACTCATGCCTCGTGCCGTCCGCAGGTTCTGGGGCATTATGGCATAGTAGTTCATGCCGTCCCGGCTTACCGTGCTGGGGAGCAACTCATCGGCCGGTATGTTCCGGGAAGTGAACGTCACGTTGCGGGATACCCTTTGGCCCAGAACGTTGACTATCTTGCCGGTCCTGATGTCAAATACCTTGATGCCCTGCGGGGAGCCGACAGGGTCGAGAAAGAGCCTGTCGCCGAAAAGCGCCGCGTTCCAGGCCCCGGAGTGCTTCCGGCTTTCCGTAATCTTCCACTTCAGTTCCAGGTTGCGGAACATTCCCGGGTCGATTGATGAGGCGCCCGGGTCCCTGGTCTTTTGTTTCATCTTCTGGAGTTTTGCACGCACATCCGCCATGAACTGCCTCAGCGAGGTTTCCAGCCGCCGGCCGTTATCATCGAATGCGATGATTCTGCGATTGCCCAGCGCTCCGGTCAGCGTCCTGCCGTGCTCGCGCAGCAGGGGCAGCGTCGACGGGCCGATCCTGAGCGCGCACATGGCCAGCCTGGCGTACGCCAGTTCCAGCGGCCTGTCGGTGTCGGGGTGTTTTCTTATCAGTCTGTCGTAATAGTAAATCGCTTCGTTTAGATTGCCCTCCTCGTAAAGGATGTCGGCGGCGAGCGAGACGGCGTTGTCACTGTAACTGCTCAAGGCATAATTGAACTGGATTAACCTGAGGGTATTCAAGTCGAGTTCGCGACAGGCCTTCTCAAACATCTTCCTGACGGTGCGGTCATAGCGCACCTTGAAGATGTGCTTGCCTGCCTCGGGAAATGACTCCAGCCGACGGCGGCAGAACTCCTTCATGCCGATATATACCCTGTCTTCGTCCAGGCCGGATTGCTTGTAGAGGTAGTCCTGGGGGGCATTGATGACCATGTAATACGCCTTCAGGGCGTTGCCCCAGTCGCGGCGTTCATGAAACCTGACGCCCGCCCGCAGCCACCCCGCCAACTCCTCGCCGTCGATGTCCGACACGTTCAGGTTTATGTCGTTGTTGAGACCGTCCACGGACTCATCATCGAAATCGCCGACCGGCATCGTCTGGGGGACCGGTCCCCAGCCGCCGACCCGCAGCGGCACGGGCAAGCCCTTGTTACTTCCCCAGCGGCCGGCCGGTTGTTCTGCCCACACCTCCGCCGTACCGCTCGCGGCAATGCCCGGGAACCACGGCGCGCACACGGCCGCTGTCAGGAGAGCCGCAAGCACGACCCTTGCGCGAAATGAGTTTCCGAGGATGTTTTCGGACGCCATTTGCGCCTCCTTGTAAGACGTCTCTTGCGAGAACCCCGTCACAGACGACGCATCATATTCCGGAAGCCACAGCATCACTTTACCATAACTTAAACGGCCAGAACAATGAAACGTTTGAATCCGGGTGCGCGTCATTTCTGTCGCATGACGGTTTTCCGACGGAACCATTCATTCAATCATAATAGACGCAACTCCGCAGGCAATGTTCCGGTGTTTTTCATATTTTCTTCGGGAAGAAAAGCGGCCATCAACGAAGAACTGTCCCCTTAGAGCCTATCCGAATATCGTCTAATACTATGAGCAAACACATGTTCTACTTGAGTCGGGGAGTCAGACCCTTCCCGTCGGGCCGTTCCGCCTTGGGCGGACGGCCCTCCTCCTCAGC
>JAUXGI010000315.1 GCA_030622295.1 Planctomycetota bacterium | reverse complement strand
TGATGTACGCCCTTCGCGACGACCCCGAAACCCGCGTGATACTGGGCTACATCGGGGGCGTGCGCGACGGTGCCGGGTTCCTGCAGGCGGCGCGCGAGGTCTCCAGGGACAAACCGGTGCTGCTGGTGAAGTCCGGCGGCACACAAAGCGGCGCCAGGGCGGCCTCCTCGCACACGGGCAGCCTGGCTGGCTCAGCCAAGGCGTTTGGCTGCGTGTTCTCACAAAGCGGCGCCGTCCGCGCTGCGACCATACAGGAACTGTTCGACTTCGCCGTGGCCTTTGCCTATCAGCCCGCGCCCGAAGGCCCGGGCCTGACCATACTGACCAACTCCGGCGGCCCGGGCGTCATGGCCGCAGACGCCGTGGAGAACTCCACGCTCAGGCTGGCGGGACTCGACAAGGAGACCATAGACCGCCTCAGGGAGGTCCTGCCGAGAAACGCATCGCTTTACAACCCGGTGGACATAATCGGAGATTCGGGCGCGAAACGCTACGAGGCGTCGCTCGACATAATCATGGAAGACCCCAACACCGATTCCGTGATTGTGATTCTCACGCCGGCGGCGATGAGCCGGGCCGATGAGATAGCCGACATGCTGGTTTCCGACAAGGGGCGCTTCGACGGCAAGACGGCGCTCGCGGTCTTCATGGGCGGCAACTCCGTGGAGGAAGGGAGCAGGAAGTTGCTGGCGAACGGCATACCTTCCTTTCCCAACCCGGAACGCGCGGTGGCGGCGCTTGACGCGATGCACCGCTACAGCCTGTGGAAGAAGCAGCCCGAGCCGGAGGTTCGCACCTTTCCGGTGAACAGGGAATACGTGCGCGGTATACTGGACGACGCCCGGAAGAAGGGCATGACGGAACTGGGTGAACTGGAAGCGCGGGATGTCATAGAGTCATACGGTTTTCGCCTGCCGCGCAACATCGTCGCCGCGACGGCGAAGAGCGTCCTGCGCAACGCCGACGATATAGGCTACCCGCTGGTCATGAAGATAGTCAGTCCGGACATCCTTCACAAGTCCGACTTCGGCGGGGTGAAACTGGGCATCAGGAGCGGCGAGGACGCACTGACGGCATATCACGACATGCGTACGCGCGCGCTGAGACTCATGCCCGACGCGCGGGTGCGCGGCGTGGCCCTGCAGGAGTTCATCGGCGGCGGCCACGAGGTCATCATCGGCATGAGCCGCGACCCACAGTTCGGCCCGATGCTGATGTTCGGCCTGGGCGGCATATACGTGGAAGTGCTCAAGGACGTTTCGTTCCGAATAGCCCCGCTGAACGTCAAGGATGCACAGGCAATGGTGCGCGAGACACGAAGTTATCCGCTTCTGACGGGAGTGCGCGGCGAGAAGCCCGCGGACATCGACGCGATAATTGAATCGCTGCTCCGAATATCGCAACTCGTCACCGACTTCCCGGAAATAGTGGAACTTGATGTGAACCCGCTCAAGGTGTTCCCCAGGGGCGAGGGCGTTATGGCCCTGGATGCCAGATTGACCATCGAGGGAGAATGAAAAATGAAGCCGCTGTTCATAAGTTCTCTGACGCAGTACTCGGGTAAGAATCTGATAGTGCTCGGCCTGGGACGCAGGTTCCAGAAGGAAGGCTACCGGATAGGCGTTTTCAAGCCCGTCGGCATGTTCCCCAGCCGCGTGGGCAACGTGCTCACCGACGAGGACGTGCTTTTCTTCCGCAAGGTGATGTCCCTGGATGACTCACCCGAAGACATGTGCCCCGTCGTCATAACCAACGCGTTCATCGAAGACGTACTGGAGGGCGAAGTAGGCTCGTGCATGGATAAGATACGCCGGGCCTACGAGAGGGTCGCCGAAAACAAGGACGTAGTCCTCATGGTGGGTCTGGGAGGTCTGAAGTACGGCCACTTTCTCGGCGCGCCGATGGTAAACCTCGTCAAAGAAGTGGACGCCTGCGTCCTTACCCTGGACATACCCCGGTATCTGGACCAGAGTATCGACGGCATGCTGGCGGTCAAGTCGCTCGTGGGCGAGCGTTTCCTCGGAGCGGTCTTCAACCGCCTCGAGCCCGGTCGCATGGAGTTGTTCAACACGCTCGTGCGCAGCTACCTGCAGAAGAACGGGATTGACATACTGGGTCTCATCCCGGAGGACTCCATACTGCGGGCCGTGTCGGTGAGGGAACTGAAGGACGCCCTGGGCGGCGAGATAATCTGCTGTCCGGAGAAACTCGACGAGTTGGTGGAGCGATTCGGCATAGGCGCGATGAATGTGGAGAGCGCCATGCGGTACATGCGCAAAATCCGCAACAAGGCCGTCATCGTCGGCGGCGACAGGTCGGACATACAACTGGCCGCGCTGGAGACATCCACCAAGTGCCTCATACTGACAGGGGACCTCTACCCCGACGACCTGATTCTCGGCAAGGCGATAGCCGTGGGGGTGCCGATTATCGTGATCAAGGGCGATACGCAGGCGACGGTCGAAAAGGTCGAGTCGCTCCTGGGCCACATAAGCCTTCGCGCCGAGAGCAAGGTCGCGCGGGCGGTTGAAATAGTCGAACGTGAAATCGGGTTCGACGCAATCTGTAAGGGTTTGGGCCTGCCCCGCTGACGTTTCCCGGAGGCGCCGCATGGACGGCCTCATCTATCTGGACCATGCAGCAACGACGCCCGTCCACCCGCTGGTGCGGCAGGCGATGATGCTCTACCACACG
>JAUXGI010000317.1 GCA_030622295.1 Planctomycetota bacterium | reverse complement strand
GCCGAAGGCGGCTTTCAGGGCCGACAGCGCCATGTAAGAGTCGTGTAGTCCTTCATCGATGAGTTCCGGCAATGGACGTCCGGATACCATGTGCGCGGGGGTTGCATTTTCGCCGGCCTTCTCGAAATCGCTCAGCGCCTCGTCCCATCGCCTGTGGGCGAGCAGGGCTCTTCCACGGCGGTACCGCAGGATGGGTTCGGCGGGGTTTTTTCGGAGTTGCGCGCCCAGTGTCGCCAGTACCTGCGGGTCGTAGAACGCGGCGATTTGCTCGGAGTTGGCGACATAGAGCCCGGATTTCAACGAGAGGAGGTTGCCCGGATACAGGTCTTTTTCGCGCCACCTGAATATCCTGGTCAGTTTCTTTGTCTCGCGGTCAAACTTGAGCAGCGCGTCAAGAGTGGAGATATAGAGGGCCGATTTCGTGAGGGCGGGCCGCCCCACGGGCGTGTTTATCTTGTCTTTGCCGACGTAAACCAGTTTGCCGGTCTCGGCATCAATTGCCATGATTTTCTTCTCGACAACAAACAGCGTGCCGTCATCGATGCCGGCGAGGTAACAGAGGTCGGGCATACTGTGAGCCCACTTGATGTGGCCGGTTTCGGTGTCCATGCAGTAGAGCCGCGAAGAATCCTTCGGCGCGAAAATTACGCTGCCGTTGAAAATGATTGCAGGGTTGACGGACCAGCGCCGCGGCTGCGCAGAGTCGCGTTGCGAAACGGACATCTGCAGGGTACGCAAGAAGTCCTGATGGTACTTCGCGGCCCACTTCAGCCTGCCGTCGCGCAAATCCACCGCCGCGACGGCGCTCGCGGAGGAGGCGATTATCGCGGTGTTGCCGTCGAGCGCGATGATGTCTTCCAGCTTGCGCATCCTGTAATTTGGCAAGTGGCCAACCCTTGCCCCGAAATAGCAGCGCCATTTCAGTTTTCCGGTCTTTGCATCAACGCAAAGGAGGTAACTGCTTATCTGGCTCTTTTCATCCTTCAGTGTTACGAACAGGACCTCGCCGTTGCGGGCAAGCACCGTGCCGCTTACCTGCTCGGACAGGTGCAGGCCTAATTGCTGACGGGCGCTCCAGAGCCGCTCGCCGGTGCGTGTATCAATCGCATGAAGGTCGCAGGTGTCGATACTCCCCCTGGCCTGCCTGCGGCTGCTGGGCACGAGGATGTATGCGATTCCCTCGTGGACCGTGCAGAATTCCACCGGCGGGGGCACCTGGCCGCTTGTCTGCCTGGTGTTGTGGTACCGATAGACGAAAGCCTCCGTCCCGTCGAACTCGTCCAGCGCCAGCAGGGCACGCCCCGTATTCACGTACAGCCTGCCCCCCTCCGCAGCAGGCATGCCCGACAGCAGAAAAGGACGATATCCCGGCTCCGTCATCACGACAGTGGCGCGAAAATACTTGTCTGTCATCCTGGTCGTGTAGCGCCACTTCGCCTCGCCCATTTTCCCCGCGGAACCGTGCATCACCATGCCGCGCGAGGCGTCTCCCCCGAACGTGGGATACTCCTCGGCAGGCTTTAGCACGGGCGGCGTGAAGGAGTGGATTATTGCCTGAAGGATGTCCGCCAGGGCCTTCTTCCTGCCTTCACACATAACCTCGACCAGGCCCAATCTCTTGTCGCTCAGGAGCAACGCCCTCAGGCCCGTCAAACCATCCAGCCGCCCCTGACCGGCATAGGCCCGCGCCGCTTTCGCCGTCAGGACGGCGTACTCTTTGCGCGCGGACTCCGTCTCCGGCGGCCAGGTGATTCTCGCCTCGAGCGCCTTCCTGTAGTAATTTGCCGCTGTGGAGTAATCCCCGCCCTCCACCGCCGTGTCCCCCGCCAGCGTGAGCGCCCGCAGCCCGCTCTCGGTGAACGGGAAACGCTCGCCGATTTCCGGCAGCACATCAAAAGTCCGCTTCTCCAACGCCTGGCTCAACTCCGCCGCGGCCTCTCCCTCATACGCTGCCTGGTACGCCGCCAGCGCCCTCTTGTCCATACTCAGCAAGCGCTTGCGGCAGTAGTCAACCGCGTTCATGTAAATAACGACCTTGTCCTCGTCTGATTTGCCGGATGGATGGACCACGTCGGGGGTTTGCTCAAGTGCGGTTTCCAGCGCCTCCTGATACTGCCTCAGCGCGTTTGTCCAGTCGCCTGCAGCGGCGCGCTTGTCGGCGCTGCGAATGAGTGCGCTCAGGTCCTTGTCCTCAGTGAAACGCGCCGTGCTGTCAAACGTTTCCTGCCCGACATCTACGAAAATGCCGGAGCATTCCGAACAGCCGGACGTGTGGACATTTGGACACTGTGTGCTGGGCGCTGGATAACAGCAGAAGAGCAGAACGGCGGCCAGGGCGAAACTCGTAACGGTCTTCAAAAGCATGGTCCCATCCTTCCATAACGCGGCGGAACCCTTCCGGTTCCGCCTGTGCATAGCGGGGGTTATTGAATCGTGGGTTTTGACTATCGGATTCTTTTCCTGAATACGACTATATTGTAACGTCTGTTTGCCGCAAAGAAAACCATCCGTGGAGAAAAAGGGCAAAGCGCCAAAGTGATGGTCCGCATTCCCTATGCCTGGCAAACTCAGCGTGAGCCAGCGAGGGGGTCAGGAGTTTATCCCGACAAAGGAGGGGCTGAGGAGCCCCGCCTTGCGGGGCCGGGCCTTGCCCGGTCTTTTACTCTCTCGCGCTTCCT
>JAUXGI010000304.1 GCA_030622295.1 Planctomycetota bacterium | reverse complement strand
GTGTCCGGAAATACCGGAGATGAAGGAAAAAAGGGCGGTCTGTGACCGCCTTTCGTGCTCCCTGACCTCGGCGGCGGCGAAGCGGTTGTGGTGTCTTGCGAAAGTGTGCTATAATAAAGGTGCGAGAACTCTTTCCCCTTCCAGGAAGTAATCACATCATGACAAAGCGTAAATCCGAAACTCCCAAGAGGAGACGCCGCCAATCAGGCCGTGGCGGACGCCGCACGGCGGGTAAGGGCGACTACGCGCATGGGCCACAGTCGGTCATATTTCAAACATCCGGCGGCACGCCCATGCTGAAGATGAGCCCATCCCCCGTGCTGCCGCTGGTTCCTCTCAGGGACCTCGTGGTTTTCCCTCATGTGGTCGCTCCCCTGTTTATCGGGCGGGAGCGCTCAGTCGCATCCGTGCAGCACGCAATAAAGACGAACCAGCCCGTGGTCCTGGTCGCCCAGCGCTCCGCGACCGTTGACTACCCGGAGCCGAAAGACCTGTACCGTATGGGAACCCTGGCACGCATCATCCAGAGCCTGCGCGCGCCGGACGGCACGATGAAAATCTTTGTTGAGGCTATCAGCCGCACACGCATCGTTGAATTCATCGACGATGGGGACTTCGCCATGGTGGCGGCGGAGAACATTGACGAGCCCGCGGCGGACAGCCCCGAGGCCCAGGCGTTGGAGCGCGTAATCACGGAAAGGTTCGAGGACTATCTTGAACTCAACCCGGCCCTGCCGGAAAAGGTGGGCGAATTGCTGAGTGATGCGCAGTCGCTCGGGCAGACCGCCGATATAATCGCGGCGCACCTGATGATAAGGCTGGATCGGCGCCAGGCCCTTTTCGAAATTATCGACCCCATGGACCGGGCGGTGGCCCCTGTCGAAATTCTTGATGCCGAAACGCAAATACTGGAGATTCAGAAGAACATCGACGTTCAGGTTCGCGACAAGATATCGAAGACACAAAAGGATTTCTACCTGAAGGAGCAACTCCGCGCGATAGAGGAGGAACTGGGCGAATTGGAGCCGGAGCGACAGGAACTGGCGGAACTCAAGCAGCGCATCCTCAAGGCGAAGATGAGTCCCGAGGCGGAAAAGGAGGCGCTGCTGCAACATGCCAAACTGGTGCGAACGCCCTCCATCTCGCCGCAGGCCGCCGTCCACCGCAACTACATAGACTGGCTTGTCTCCCTGCCCTGGAACAAGAAGACCGAGGACGACCTTGACATCGCACACGCGGCGAAAATACTCGACGAAGACCATTACGGCCTGGACAAGCCGAAGGAGCGCATACTTGAATACCTCGCGGTGCGCAGGCTGACAAAGAAGATGAAAGGGCCGATACTGTGCCTCATAGGCCCGCCGGGAGTGGGCAAGACCTCCCTTGCACGCTCCATAGCGCGTGCGATGGGCCGGAAGTTCGTGCGCCAGTCGCTTGGCGGGGTGCGTGACGAAGCGGAAATACGCGGCCATCGACGCACTTACATAGGCGCGCTGCCCGGGCGTATCATCAAGGGCCTGAAAAAGGCCGGCACGCGGAACCCGGTCTTTCTGCTGGACGAAATAGACAAACTGGCCAGCGACTTCCGGGGAGACCCCTCGGCGGCTCTGCTGGAAGTGCTGGACCCCGAAGAGAACCATTCCTTCAGCGACCACTACCTGGAGGTGGAGTTCGACCTGTCGGACGTGTTCTTCATCTGCACGGCCAACCTCGAGGGCGCCATCCCCCACGTCCTGCGCGACAGGACCGAAATAATACGCCTGCCCGGCTACACCGAGATGGAAAAGGCGGAGATAGCGCGCAGGCACCTTATCCCGAAGCAACTCAAGCGCCACGGCCTTGAACCTTACAGGATAACAATCGACAAGGGCGCCATGGATATGCTCGTACATCGGTACACGCGCGAGGCCGGCGTGCGCAATCTTGAGAAACAAATCGCCTCGCTCTTCCGAAAGATTGCAAAAGAAGTCGTCCAACTGGAGTCGAAGGAACCGAAGTCCGGGAGGAAGAGTCCGCGCAGGAGGTCGCGCAAGGAATTCCGAATCACTGCGAAGAACATCGAGAAATACCTGGGCGTGCCGCAGTTCCGCAAGTCCTCGATAGAAACGGACCGAGGCGTCGGCATCGCAACGGGTCTTGCGTGGACCGAGGCGGGAGGGACGATACTCTCCATAGAAGTGATACGTATGCCCGGCAAGGGGAAACTGACACTGACGGGCAAACTGGGCGACGTCATGCAGGAAAGCGCGCGCGCCGCGCTGTCGTACGCGCGGGCACATGCGGTAAGGTTCGGCATCGAGAAGGAGTTCTACGAGACCATCGACGTGCACGTCCACGTCCCCGAAGGCGCGATACCCAAGGACGGCCCCAGCGCGGGGATTCCCATCGCGGCAGCGCTGATTTCCGCCCTGACGGGCGAACCAATCCGCCGCGACGTCGCCATGACCGGAGAGATAACGCTTCGAGGGCGAGTGCTGCCCATCGGCGGCGTGAAGGAAAAAATACTCGCGGCCCACAGGGAAGGCATCTACACGGTAATCCTGCCGCGCGAGAACCGCAAGGACCTGAAGGACATCCCTGAAGAAGTGCAGGAAAAGATGCGCTTCATCTTTGTGGATGAAATAGACCAGGTATTCCCCAAGTTATTCCTGCGCCGCCGTCGCATATCGCGCGCGGCGCTTGAAGGCGAGGGGCTAACGCCGCCGGTCACGCATTGATGCACGACCCTCGGGGAGTCAGACCCTTCCCCGCCGGAAATTCGCGGCTGCTCGCCTGAAGAAAAGCAGCGGGGGCTCGCCGCCAAGAAGAAACTCGAAGGCTTGATACTGGGAAAGAAGGTC
>JAUXGI010000159.1 GCA_030622295.1 Planctomycetota bacterium | reverse complement strand
TGCAGCAAGGGGGAGGTGAATGCCCGCCGCCAAAAAGAGGCGCAAGCGCGCGGCGAAGGGGCGAAGCAGGCGTTCCGCTCCAGCCGCTTCCGAAAAGAAACTCGCCCGCGCCCTCGAGAAAATCATCGAGGAGCACCTGGGTGTTTCCGGCGCGCTGATTCCCGTGCTGCATAAAGCGCAGCGGTTATACGGCTATTTGCCGGAGGGCGTCATCCGCCGCGTATCCAGCGGGTTGCGAGTTCCCCTTAGCGAAGTCTGGGGTGTCGTAACCTTCTATTCGTTTTTCTCCACGACCCCGCTCGGCAGGTATCAGGTGCGCGTGTGCAAGGGGACGGCGTGTTTCGTCAAGGGCGCGCAGCGTCTCGTGGACGAGATTGTGCGCAGGACCGGTGTCGAGGTCGGCGGCGTGACCGATGACGGGAAGTTCTCGCTTGAAGTGTGCCGCTGCCTCGGCTGTTGCAGCATTGCGCCGGTAGTTTCCTTTAACGGCAGGATATACCAGAAAGTAGCGCCCAAGACTTTGGGGGCCATCCTCGATGGATGCACGTAGGATATGGCTTTAGGCTTATAACGAGACGGACATGCCAATAACATTCAAATGCGAGTGCGGGCGCGAACTCATAGCGCCCGATGAGTATGCCGGCAGGCAAGTAAGATGCGGACTGTGCGGTGCGACAAGAATCGTACCGGCGGTCTCAGAACCCGCCCCTGATTATCCTCCGGGGGCACAACAGCCGCCTCCAGGCATGCAGATGCCGCCTTTCGGCGTTCCTCCCGGGGCGCCGCCGCCCGGAGCCGGCGCTTCACAACCGGTGTATGGCCCCGCGTGGCGGCCGCACCATGTGCCGCATTGGCCCCCGCCGTCCTACGCGCCGCCGCCACCGCCGCCATCACCGCCGCCACCGCCGTATCAGCCCCCTTACGGCGCTTACCATTACAAGCCGCCCGCGCGATGGATGCCGTCTCGCCCGCCGGCAAGCCGGCTTCCGGAACAGGCCGGCAGAATGGCCGCGACTACCGCGCTCGTTTTCGGCACCATAGGCATCGGCGGCCATGCCCTGGGTTGCTGTATGATGTGGTGCGGGTGGATTGTCGTGATGTTCGGCTGCTCTCTGGCCGCCTTTATTGCGGGGTGGGTAGGCGCGTCTGCCGCCGTCGCACCTGACGTGAGGGCGGACGCCTGCCTGGGACGCGCACTGGGCCTGATTGGCCTGCTGGCCGGCGCAATTTTCCTCATCTTCATCCAGGTACCGGTTATCAGGAGTGTGATTGAGATGCAACGTTTCGGCTAGGCAATCCAGAAGACGGCATGCAGCAGCAAGGGGACGACGTTGATTTCCGGCACAACGCGAAGAATACTGATTTGCGGCGGTACGGGCTGCATCTCGGCGGGCTGCCTGGATATCGTCGAGGCACTGAAAGAGGAACTGAAGCGTCAGGGGGCCCTCAGGGAAAACCACGTCGTTCTCACAGGTTGCATAGGTTCGTGCAACCTGGGACCTGTTATGCTCATCCAGCCGGACGACATCTTCTACGTTCACGTCAAGCCGGAGGACGTCAAGGAAATAGTTTCTTCCCATCTGCAGGATGACCGGCCCCTGGAGCGCCTGGTGTATCACGGTACGGACGGCAAACCCGTCGAACGGTACGGCGACATACCATTCTTCAAGCGCCAGGTCAAAAGGGTTCTCGGCAACTGCGGCCTTATTGACCCCGGGAACATAGATGAATACCTTGAAGCGGGGGGCTATAAGGCCGCCGCCAGGGTTCTTGGCGGAATGTCGCCGGAGGAGGCAATCAAGGTCATCGGCGATTCGGGGCTGCGCGGTCGAGGCGGGGCGGGATTTCCCACGGGCCGCAAGTGGCGGTTCGCGCATGACGCCGAAGGCGCGCCCAAGTATATCATTTGCAACGGCGACGAAGGCGACCCGGGCGCGTTCATGGACCGCAGCGTGCTCGAAGGCGACCCGCATGCCGTCATTGAAGGTATGATTATAGGCGGCTTCGCCATCGGCGCCGGCCAGGGCTACGCTTACATACGCGCCGAGTACCCCCTGGCCATCGAAAGATTCAGTATGGCGCTGAAGCAGGCGCGAGAGCGGGGATACCTCGGCGGAGACATTCTGGGCAGCGGGTTCGGTTTCGACGTGGAGATACGAATAGGCGCGGGAGCGTTCGTCTGCGGGGAGGAGACGGCGCTGATGGCCAGCATCGAGGGCCGTCGCGGCATGCCGCGGCCGCGACCGCCGTTCCCGGCTTACGAAGGCCTGTGGAAAAGGCCCACCGTGCTCAACAACGTCGAGACCCTCGCCAACGTCCCCTTGATAATCAACAACGGCGCGGCGTGGTTCCGCGAAATGGGCACGGAGAAAAGCCCCGGCACGAAGGTCTTCGCGCTGGCGGGCAACGTCAGGAACACCGGACTGGTGGAAGTGCCTATGGGCATTTCTCTGCGGGAGATAGTGGAAGACATAGGCGGCGGGATACCGGGCAAGCGCGATTTCAAAGCGGCGCAGATTGGCGGACCCTCGGGCGGCTGCATACCCGCTGAGCACTTGAGCACTCCGGTCGATTATGAAAGCGTCAAGGAACTCGGCGCTATCATGGGCTCAGGGGGCCTCATCGTTATCGACGACAGAGCCTGCATGGTGGACATCGCCAAGTTCTTCATGGACTTCGTGCAGGACGAGTCCTGCGGCAAGTGCCCGCCGTGTCGCATCGGCACGAAGTTGATGCTGGAGACGCTCAATTCCATAACGAAGGGCGAGGGCAAGCCGGGAGACCTCGACCGGCTGGAAGAAATGGCGGTCAGCGTCAAGAAGGCGTCGCTGTGCGGATTGGGGCAGACCGCGCCCAACCCCGTGCTCTCGACGCTGCGATACTTCCGGGATGAATACGAAGAGCACGTGGAGAACAAGCGCTGTCCCGCCAGGGTCTGCACGGACCTGCTGAACTTCGAGGTTGACGAGGCGCGTTGCGAGAAGTGCGGCCGCTGCTACCAGGCCTGCCCCGTGGGCGCAGTGCGCTGGAAAAAGAAAGAGACCGCGTTTATAGACAGGAACATGTGCATAAAGTGTCACCTGTGCATAGACGCGTGTCCGTTTGACGCCATCGGGTAGTACTCCGTCAACCTTAACACTATGGGTTGAATGCCGAGCGTACCGGAGTACCAGGAAAGGCCAGATACTGTTTGAGACCACCGGTTGTGGACGAAAGAACCACGAAAAGAGAAATCACGTATCTTCGCGTCTCCGTCACCGACCACTGCAACTACCGGTGCGCGTACTGCATGCCCGGCGGTGCGCCGGAGAACCTGCCGCGCTCCGAGATACTGTCCTATGAGGAAATCATTGCCGTTGTGCGCGCAGGGGCGGAATTCGGCATTACAAAAGTCCGTGTTACGGGCGGCGAGCCGCTGGTGCGCAAAGATGTGGTGGAACTGGTCCGCAGGATACGGGAGGTTGACGGACTTGGGGAAGTCTGCATGACGACCAACGGCTCTCTCCTGGCGCGCCATGCACGGCCTCTGCGTGAGGCCGGACTCGACAGGCTCAATGTCAGCATGGATTCGCTTATGCCGGACCGCTTCCGAAGGATAACCGGCGGGGGCGAGTTGTCCCACGTACTCGCGGGTCTCAATGCGGCCGAAAATGCAGGATTCGGCAATACAAAGGTAAACGTGGTATTGATGCGGGGCGTGAACTGCGACGAACTGCCGCAGTTCGTCCATTTCGCCGCCGCTCGAGGTCTGGAAGTTCGGTTTATCGAAAAGATGCCTCTGAATCAGTCCGTTGAGGACAGCGCACCGCTCTTCGTCGGTCTCGACGAGATTCGGAGACGCCTGCACAACCTGCATGCGCTGGAGCGGCTTGAAGTGGAACCCTGTGCGCCTGCGCAACTGCGCTACCGCCTTATCGGCACACGGGGCGTGGTGGGCGTGATTGCTCCAATCAGCAAACCATTCTGCAGTGAATGTAACCGGCTTCGCCTGAGCGCCGACGGCAAGTTGCGTGCGTGCCTGATGGAGGATGGTCATGTTGACGTGAAGTCCGTCATTCGTACCTCGGGCATCGAAGCCGAACTCCTCGAAGCCTTCAAGCAGGCGGCCGCGCTCAAGCCGCCCTGTCACAACGGCCATTCTTCCACCCTCATGAGCCGGATAGGCGGCTAGCATGGCGAAGAAACCAGACGACATTCCGGCTCTCGAACAGATATACCGCCCAATCGCGGCTGAAATGGCGGAATTCGAGCGACGACTGGCCGGATGTCTGGAGTCTGCGAACAAGTTCGTCGGCGAACTCGTTGCACATGCAATGCAGAACGCCGGCAAG
>JAUXGI010000194.1 GCA_030622295.1 Planctomycetota bacterium | reverse complement strand
TTCCGAAAAGAAACCGCAGCGAAACGACAAGGAGGAGTCATGACGTACAAGAACGTGCTTTGCGAGGTGAAGGAAGAACTGGCGGTCGTTACAATCAACAGGCCCGGAGTCCTCAATGCGCTGAACGAAGAAACCATATCCGAACTAATCGACGTCTTCTACAAGATAAAGCAGGACGACGCCGTCGGCGTGGTTGTCATAACGGGGGCAGGTGAAAAGGCTTTCGTCGCAGGGGCCGACATCAAGGAACTTTCGCAGAAGAATTCCCTGACAGGCAAGGACTTCGTGCTCAAGGGCCAGATGTGCCTCAATATCATAGAGAATCTCGGCAAGCCCGTGATTGCCGCGATAAACGGTTTCGCGCTGGGCGGGGGCTGCGAAATCGCCATGGCCTGCACGATGCGCATCGCCGCGCAAAACGCCAAACTCGGCCAGCCCGAAATCAACCTCGGCCTCATTCCCGGCTTCGGCGGCACACAGCGCCTGCCCAGGCTCGTCGGAAAGGGCAATGCCGCAGAACTCGCCCTGACCGGCGACATGATATCGGCGGAAGAGGCACACAGGATAGGCCTTGTCAACAAGGTGGTCCCCCGGGGCGAGGCGCTCGGCGAGGCCGAGAAGATCGCGCGGAAAATCCTTGCGAAAAGCCCTGTCACCGTGCGGCTCATCCTCGAAGCGGTCAACCGGGGTGTCGAGGTCGGCCTGCCCGAGGCGCTTAACCTCGAAGCCAACCTCTTCGGCATCGCATGTGCCACGGAAGACATGAAGGAGGGGACGAAAGCCTTCCTCGAGAAACGGAAGCCCGACTTCAAAGGCGAATAGAAGCACGACGGGAGCATGTAGGAATCCTGGAAAGTGAGCGGCGGGGACTGTCACAATTACGGAACCTCGCGAGCCGTGCGAGCGAGGTTCGTAGATTGTTGACTGTCCCCTCGCGGAACCTGGAGACGATGTGAAAATCCAGAATTCTTACATGCTCCCCTATCGCACCGTGGCCTTGGAGTTGACCGCCGGTGCCTTCTTGGTCACATCAACGAACCTTCTCTCCTTCTTCTCGGCCGGCAGTTTCGTCACCCTGTCGTAATCCTCGATGAAGATGTCAAGGGCGTTGATGATGCTGATAACGTCCTCTTTTGAAAGCGTCACCGAGTCGCCGGAAGCGAGTTCCAGTTCCCGGGCGAGAAGGTTCACGGTAACCTTGACGGGATGCAAACGACGGTTGAGGTACTCCACGAGGCTTGAGCCTTCCAATTTTTCCATGTGCCCCTCCTGTAAGAAGCCTACTCACCAATTGTGTTGTGCAAATCCCGCGCTCCCCGCAGGACTCGCGCCTGAAACAGGTTCTTACCACAACTATCATCTACCAAATTTCGAGTTCCAGTTCAAGAATCACCTTGTAGTTTTCCAAGATTTTTTTCCGTATTCGCTCTATCAGCCTCAAAACATCGTCGGCCGACGCATCGCCCGTGTTCACGATGAAGTTTGCGTGCAGGGGCGAGACCATCGCCCCCCCCGCGCGCGCACCCTGGAGGCCCGCGGCCTCTATCAACTGTCCGGCGTATCCTCCCGACGGATTTCTGAATACGCAGCCGGCGCTCTTCGCGGCGAGCGGCTGGCTCCGTTTCTTCTCGGCGAGCGTGTCTCGCCGTCGCGCCGCTATCTCACGCGAATCGCCCGCCTTCAGCGCAAGCACGACTTCCGCCACCACCATGCCGCGCAGGCTCGAATTGCGGTAGGTAAAGCATATCTTGTCCGAGGCGAGCGTCTTCAGGCCGGTTGAATCAACGCATGTCACTTCCGAAACCACTTCTCCTATCCAGCCGTACCTGCCGCCGGCGTTCATCATTACCGCGCCGCCGACGCTGCCCGGTATGCCCGCCAGCGTTTCGAGCCCGGCCAGGCCCCTCTCCCCGCATTGCGTTACGAGACGTTCAAGCGCCATTCCCGCCTGGGCACTGACTCTCTCGCCGTCGAAGCGTATTCCATGCATCTTTCCGAGATGGAGGACAGGCTCGGATACCTCCCTCGATTTGATGAGAAGGTTCGTGCCCCTGCCGAGAACTCTATACCGCGTTCCGGTCCTCGTCAAATGCGCCAGGACATCGACCAGTTCTTCAACCGTGCGCGGCTGCACGAACTGCTTCGCAATGCCGCCTATGCCGAAAGAGGTCATGGGAGCCAGCGGCACGCCCGTGTGCGTTATGCGCGGGAAAGTATTTGCAACCGTCATGGCAGGATTCGCCGCCTATTGGTGCGCCGTAGTCGTTCGGCCGTGCGCGGCGACAAAGGCCTCCGCGAGTTCGTTCACGTCCCCCGCCCCCATCGTCAGAAGCAGGTCGCCGGACCGCACGTTCTCCGCGAGAAAACCGAGTATCTCGTCGAAGGAGGGGACATACAGGGCATTTCCACCCAGGGCCGTTATTTCTCGAACCAGGTCCTCGGACGTTATGAGGGTGCGCTCCGACTCGCTGTCGCGGACGAAATAAATATCCGGAATAACAACGACATCGGCGTCCGCAAAGGAAGACGCGAAGTCATCCAAGAGGAAGCGCGTGCGGCTGTGCTGGTGAGGCTGGAAGACGCACCAGATGCGCCTGCCCGGGTATTTCTCCGCGGCGGCTTTCAGGGTCGCCCGGACCGCCGTCGGATGATGGGCATAATCGTCCACGACGGCGACGCCGTTGCAATCGCCCAGTTCTTCGAATCTCCGGCAGACTCCGGGGAAGACGGCAAGCGAGGAGACAATCAGTTTATCCGACACACCGAGGTAATTGCAGACCGCGGCTGCGGCCAGGGCGTTGAGCACGTTGTGCTCGCCCGACATCTTCAGGTAGAACTTGCCCAGCGCTTTGCCGTGACGGAAGACCTCGAAAGACGTGAAGCCGTAGGAAGACTCGGCCCCGGTGGCGTACCAGTCCGCTTCTTCGGAGAGTCCGACCGTAACCGGCCTGCATGGGGCGCGCCGGGCGGCCTTCATCGCGTCCTCGTCATCGCGGTTGACCACGATTACCCCGCCGGGCTTCGTCAGCGCGGCGAACTCCCCGAAAGCCTCCACGATTTCGCTTAAGCCCCTGTAATAGTCCAGGTGGTCTTCCTCGATGTTGTTTATGACCGCGACCTCGGGGGCGAGGTTCAGGAACGAGCGGCGGTATTCACACGCCTCCGCCACGAAGAGGTCGCTGTTCCCGACGCCGGAACTGCCGCCCAGTGCCGGAACGTCTCCGCCTATCACAAAGTTCGGCATGAACCGCGCACAGTGCAGTATCCATGCGACCATCGCCGTCGTCGTGGTCTTGCCGTGCGTGCCGGCGACGGCGACGCCCCGGCAGTCACGCATTAAATCACCCAGCGCCTCGGCGTAACGCATCACGGGCAGGCCCCTGGCGGCGGCGGAGACGACCTCCGGGTTGTCGGCTTCCACCGCCTCGGAGCGCACGACGACCACCGTTTCCGGTGAAACGTTCGAGGCGTCATGTCCGATGTGCACGGCCCCGCCGAGTTTCTGGAGGTACCTCACGGTCGGCGTCAATTGCATGTCCGAGCCGCTGACGGCGCAGCCGCCGGAAAGGAGTATGCGCGCCAGGCCGCTCATGCCGATGCCGCCGATGCCTATCATATGCACGTGTTTTGCATTTCGAAGCACGTCTCTGTCTCCCAAGGGTTCAGGATTCGAGTTCAAGGTTCAAGGTTCTCTGTGCCGGGGCTTCCTCGCGGGGTCCGACCCGCTTTTCACCTGACGAGTATGCCCTCGTGCATGGTCAGGAGCGCTCTGCGCTTCGCCATGCCGACGGTCTTGATGATGTCGGAGACTATCGTCTCGCCTGCCTCCGGCCGGCCGAGTTCACG
>JAUXGI010000313.1 GCA_030622295.1 Planctomycetota bacterium | reverse complement strand
CGAGGGCCGTCCCGCCGCAGACCTTTGTTGACACACAGTGCGCGTTGTGGTATTTTTCTTTCGTCCCTGCGAATCGCGTGCCGCGGGAATCCTTGAAAAGGAGTTCAACCGGGAGCGGAATGTCCGACTGGAGCAGACAAGAATTGAGAGCCGGAGTGCTCGTGATAGGCGCGGGCGCAGCCGGCCTGCGAGCGGCAATTGCAGCCAAGGACAGCGGCGCCGAAGTCACCGTCGTCACCAGCGGCAAACTCGCCGCCTCCGGCGCAACCTTTGACAACGTAAACGGCGAGTGGGCCTACCAGGCCGCCGCGGGCTTCCGGGATAAAAGCGACAACCCGGAAAAACATTTTCAGGAAATCGTGGACATGGGCCTGGGCATGGTCAACAACGAGTTGGCCTGGCTGCTCGCCCAGAACGCCTACGACAGGCTGACCGACCTGGAGGCTTATGGGATACGCTTCAAACGCGAAGGCGACGGCTACGTGCAGCGCGTTGGCTGCTTCAGCAACATCCCGCGCGCATTCGTCACCGAGGACATGGCCAACGTGCGCGAGTCCTTCCGCCAGGTCGTCGAGAGGCGCGGCATCAGGGTCATCGAGGACACGTTGATAACGCGCCTGCTGGTGGCGGGCAACCAGTGCTTCGGCGCGGTCGGCATACGCGGCGAACGCGAGTTCGTCTCCATAACCACGCCTGCGACAATCCTTGCAACCGGCGGAGGATGCGCCATATTCAAGCACAACCTCGCTCCCCCGGATGCCGTGGGCGGCGGGTACGTGCTCGGCTTCGAAGCCGGCGCAAGCCTCATCAACATGGAGTTCATCCAGATAGTGCTCGGCACGCTTCCCGTTGAGGAAAGGAACTTCTTCCCCATGCAAGCGTTCAGGGGCGGGCTTCGGTTCACCAACTGTTTCGAGGAGGAATTCCTGCAAAGGTACTACCCCAATGGCGAACTGCTTCGCAAGGCATACAAGGCCCGTATGCGGCATCAGCCCTTCAGCACGCGCGATGAAGCCGCTTTCATTGACATCGGCATCGCCAAGGAGGTCGTAACGGGCAAAACATCGGAGAACTTCGGCGTCTTTGCCAGGAAGGAGCACGACACGTCGGGCATCACCTGGCCGGAAGGCGTGGTGGAGGTCGCGCCGTTCGCACACTCGTTCAACGGCGGCCTGGCGATAAACTTCGAGGCGGAAACAGGAGTGCTGAACCTCTTCGCCGCAGGCGAGGTTGCCGGCGGCCTCCACGGGGCCGACCGCATGGGCGGGAATATGATGCCGGCAACACAGGTGATAGGCGAGAGAGCCGGCAAGAGCGCGGCGTTGCGCGCCGCGCGCCCGGCCGATGAAGCGAGCGCCGCGACACTGGCCGACGAGGAGTTCCAGAAACTGCGCGACATCACCGGCACCGATACACCCGACCTCGACGAACTACGCGAGCATCTCCGCTGGATGATGTGCAAAAAGTGCATGGTCATACGCAAGGAAGACAATCTGGCCGGCGCGCTCAGAAGCCTCAACAGCATGGGCGAAGTACTGTCGCAGGTGAAATGCCCGAACGTAAAGGAACGCGTCGCGCTGGAGTCGATGATTGGACTGTCCCGGATAATACTGACCGGTGCACTGCGTCGCAGGGAATCGCGCGGCAGCCACTACCGCGAGGACCACCCCGAAAAGGACGACAAGAACTTCGGCAAGCCCATAATGCTGCACAAGGACTCCCTGGAGGAGGCAAAGGTATGAAACACGCCGCATCGCTCGTGACGATCATGCTCGCACTGCTCGCGGGATGCGCCGTGGTGGACGCTCCGTCCATCGACCCCGGTCTGCCCGTCTCCCCGGACAACCCCCGCCTTACCTGGCCCGAAACCGAGGGAGCCGCCGGATACCAGGTCCAACTCTGCCATCGGCAAGACTTCCTGAAAAACGTGACAACCCTGCCCGAAACAGAAGAGCCCGCCCTCTGCCTCAAAGATATTATCGAGCACAACAGGACTTACTTCTGGCGCGTGCGGGCGGTAGACTTCGACGGTTTTCGCGGCCCGTGGTCACAAAAGGGCTATTTCAACGTCCCGCTTCGGCGGCCCGTCCCTGTCAGCCCCGTCGGCGCGATTTGCACTCACAGACCCGCGTTCATCTGGCAGAAGCCGGAATCCGCCCGGCGTTACGTCGTCCAAATCTCCACAGACAACCTTTTCCGCTTCCCCGAGATCCGATACGAGACCACCGCCCGCGACTACTTCCCCGTGGTGGAAGTCCCGCAGACGGACAGGAAGTACTACTGGCGCGTCCGCGCGATATCGACCGACGGCGCCCTGAGCCAATGGTCCGAACCGGTCGAATTCGCCGTCAGCATGTCGGCGCCCGCCGCCGGACTGAGTCCCGCGGACGGGGGCGTGGTCGCGTCTCTCAGGCCCACCTTCACGTGGTCCGGGGAAGAGGGCGCGCTGCGATACCAGATAGAAATCATCCGCGCCGACGAGGTGGACGCACCGGAACCGCCAAGCATGCGCCTGGAGTTCAGCAAAGGTGCCACGGCATCACTGACGCTGAAGAAGGCGCTCGCACCCGACACCGACTACGCGTGGCGCGTGCGCCCCATCATGCCCGACGCACCCGGCCGGTGGTCCGACTACGCCGCCTTCCGCACGCCAAACGAAACCTGAAGGGGTCAGACCCCTTCAGGTTTCGTTTGTCGGTATGCCGGTGTTTGG
>JAUXGI010000300.1 GCA_030622295.1 Planctomycetota bacterium | reverse complement strand
CCAGAAAGAAGCAAGTGATCTGCGACCGGGGGTCAGACGCTGAGGAGGAGCGAAGCGACGGGAAGGGTCTGACTCCCCGAGCGTACCGCGAACTCCCATCTTTAATCTTGACGGTGTACTATGCCCGTGTCCACAATAGACTGGCAGGGCGACGCCGAGAGCGGCGTTGCCAGAATCGTCGACCAGACGCTCTTGCCGGAAGAGTTCCGAATCGTTGAAATACGCACCGCCGAGGAGATGCGCGACGCCGTCAAGCGCCTGCGCGTGCGCGGAGCCCCGGCGATAGGCATTGCCGGCGCGCTGGGGGCGGTGCTCGGGATGCAGCGTGTCAAGGCTGAAAACTTTGATGAATTCTACGAACGCCTGAAGGAAATCACCGACTGCCTGGCTTCGTCGCGGCCTACGGCGGTGAACCTGTTCTGGGCGCTGGAGCGGATGCGCAAGACGGCGCGGGCAAACAAAGACAAACCGGCGAAAGAGTTGAAGAACATCCTGCTGCGCGAAGCGCTGAAAATCCGCGACGAAGACAAGCGGATGTGCCGCGACATCGGCAGGCACGGCGCGCAGTTCATCAACGACGGGGACACCGTCCTGACTCATTGCAACGCGGGAGGGCTGGCAACGGCGGACTACGGAACGGCCCTGGCGGTCGTCTTCACCGCACACGAGCAAGGCAAGCGAATAGCAGTCTACGCGGATGAAACACGGCCGCTGCTGCAGGGCGCGCGCCTGACTACGTGGGAACTCATGACCGCCGGAATCGACGTCACGCTCATCTGCGACAACATGGCCGGGCGCGTAATGAAGGAAGGCAAGATAGGCCTGGTCATAGTCGGCGCGGACAGGATAGCGGCGAACGGCGATGCCGCGAACAAGATAGGCACGTACGGCGTGGCGATTCTCGCCGGGGAACACGGTATACCGTTCTATGTCGCAGCGCCTTCGTCCACGTTCGACCTGTCTCTGGCAGGCGGCGATGAGATACCGATTGAGGAGCGCGACGGGCGCGAGGTGAGCCACGTCTTCGGCAGGCAAATCGCCCCGGACGGGGTAAAGGTCTACAACCCGGCCTTCGACGTGACGCCGGCCGAATACATATCCGCGATAATCACGGATAAGGGCGTTATAAGACCGGTCAATGAAGAAAATGTGAGAAAAGTTATCCAGGAACACGGGATTTGACGGCACAAACACGGAGATGGAGGACGAGTTATGAAGAACAGGACACGCATTGCAGGTATGGCGCTGCTTTTCCTGGGCATGGCCCTGGTGGTGACGGGCTGCGGACCGGGGCGCTGCTACAACAAGGGCGTCGAAAAGTACAACGTCAGGGATTATGACGGAGCGCTGGGCGAATTCAACAAAGCGCTCTCGAAAGACAAGAACAACGAGTTCCCCGACACGCGGGACTGGATTGTGAAGTGCCACATGGGGCGCGGCGAGAAGTCTTACGAGGCCAATATCTACGCCTCCGTCGCGGATTTCGACCGGGCGGTTGATGAGGGACGTCGGCTCGGAGCATCGCCCGCGCTCATTGAAGAGGCGCAGAGGCGTCACGATGATGCCGTTGCCGAACGCGACCGCAGGGCAAGGGAGTCGAAGCGCCTGCAAGAAGAGGCCGAGACGGCGATAGCCGGGCGCGATTACGACCAGGCGGAGCAACTGCTCGCCGAAGCGATGGAAATCGACCCGCGCAACCGGGATACGGCCAACCTGATGAACGAGGTCAGGGAGATAAAAAGAAAAATCGCCGATTCGCAGCGGCTGGTGAACGAAGGAAATGCCCTGCTGAGCAAACCTGAAGTGACGCTCAGAGACGCCGAGGCGGCGAAGGGCAAGTTTGCGCGCGCGAAGCAACTCTGCGAGTTCAACAGGGAAGCGAACGAGGGGATTGTCCGCGCCGAGGACGCCATTGCGCGCATAAAGCGAGACGCCGAAGAACACTACCAGGCGGGCGTGAAGCATTTTGAGGCGAGGGAGTGGAGCGCGAGCGTCGACGCGCTCGAAGAAAGCATGAGGCTGGACTACACGCGCAATGACGCGCCGCAGAAACTGCGCAAAGCGCGCGAAATGCTCTCGGCCCAGCGCAGTTACGAAACCTGCATGGACCGGGCGCGCGAGAAATTCGCCGCCCCTGAACCGAGCGTGGATGACGCCGACGAAGCAATAAGGCTGTGCGACCGGGCGATAGATGCCTACCCGTACCACGACGAGGCGAAGGAACTCCGCGAGAAGGCCTCCGCGAAGCGCGAAGAACTGCTTAAAAGCGCTGAAGAACACTATAACGCAGGCGCGGCCGCAAAGGAAGCCGGGGACTGGAAAACAGCGGAGAAGGAGTTTGACGAATGCCTCAAAATACATCCGCGACATGCCGCCGCCCGAACAGACCTTGCCGAAGTGAGAATAAAGATTGAACACGAGGAGAAGGTGGCGGAACTCCTGGCGGAAGGCGAAGAGTTTCTGAGGCTTGAGAACCCCCACAACGCGAAGAGGTCCTTTCAGGATGCCAAGAGACTCGACCCCGGCAACAAAAAGGCGGTAGACGGCGAACACCGCGCCATCACAATGATAGCACGCTTCAACCAGGAAGCCAGGGCGCTCTACGAGTCGGCAATGGACAAGATAGAAAAACACGATTACCACGGTGCGCTGGCGGACCTGGAGAAGGCCGTCGAGAAGAACCCCGCCGCGGCGCTCTACGTGCGCAAACGCGACGATGTCAAGAAGATGATTGAACACGCGGAGGACGCCGAGGCGTTCATCGCGGAAGGCGAAGAGTTCCTGAGGCTTGAGAAACCACACGACGCGAAGAAGTCCTTTCAGGATGCCAAGAGACTCGACCCCGGCAACAAAAAGGCGGTAGACGGCGAACACCGCGCCATCACAATGATAGCACGCTT
>JAUXGI010000115.1 GCA_030622295.1 Planctomycetota bacterium | reverse complement strand
GGCTGTCTTTTCCTTTCGCGTCCTCTCTTCTCGGACATTATTTCCGAGGTCATGCAAACCGAAAGTATAAGAGCGGCCAGGGGCCGCCGGGAAAGGGGCTGACTCCCCGAGCGCGCGAAAGAAACGGGCAACTTGAGAACCTGAAACCTGAAACCTGAAACTTCTCAGGTTGCCCGCTTTTCACCTGACGAGTATGCCCTCGTGCATGGTCAGGAGCTCTCTGCGCTTCGCCATGCCGACGGTCTTGATGATGTCGGAGACTATCGTCTCGCCTGCCTCCGGCCGGCCGAGTTCACGGGCGCTCAAGCCCATCTCTTCCGCGAAGCCCTTGTCATCGAGCAGCCGCTCCAGGCGCTCGCGCGTCTCCCGTGCGGCCGTGTCCGATTGCTCCACCATGAACGCCGCGCCGCGCTTGACCAGTTGCCCCGCGTTTTCGTGCTGGTCCCGGTCCAGTGAATACGGGTACGGAACGAGAATGGAGGGCAGCCCGAGCGCGGTCAATTCCGCGATGGTGGTACCACCCGCCCTGCACACGACGACATCCGCCATCGCGTACGCCAGGTCCATCCTTTCAATCATCCGCGCGATGTGGGCCCGTATCTTTGTTCGGGCGTAAATGCGGCGAACCACACGATAGTCCAGGCTGCCGGTCTGATGCAGTATCTGAAGGTTCTTCCTGCGGCGTTCCAGGCGGGGCAGTATCTCCGCGATGATTTCGTTCACGCCTCGCGCGCCCTGGCTGCCTCCGGTGACGAGCACGGTCTTTTTACGGGGAGACAGGCGGAAGTATGCCGCGGCCTGCGCCCGGTCGCCTTCCAGCAGTTCACGCCGCACGGGCGTGCCGGTCTTCAGGCACGGCGCCCGGTTTGGAAGCAGTTCGGCGGTGCGGTCGAACTGCGTGAAGATCCTGCGCGCCTTTCGAAACAGTTTCCGCGTGACGCGGCCGGGCACGGCGTTCTGCTCTATCAGGAATACGGGTGTGCGTCTCCTCGCGGCCCCCACAACGGGCACGGATGCGTAGCCGCCCAGTCCGACGATGATGTCAGGCTCGAACTCCCGCAACAGCACGCGCGCCTTCAATACGGCCACTCCGAGCCGGGGAACCATCAGCGCCTTTTGCGCGGGCGAGCCTCCGCTGCGAGGCGCCGCTATTACGGTATGGTCAAACGAATACCTCTTCAGGATGCGCTGCTCCACGGGCCGTCCCGCGGCGACAAACAGGATTGCGGCGTCCGGTCGGCGGCGCAATATCTCTTCGGCCAGCGCTATGCCGGGGTACAGATGTCCCCCCGTCCCTCCTCCCGCGAAAATCACTTTCATATTATTTTCGTCCTTATACATACTTCAGGTTCCAGATGGGTGTATCTCAGAAAAGTGGGTAAGGCCACTTTGGTGATTGTGGTGGACGGGGAGTCAGACCCTTCCCGTCGGGCCGATCCGCCTGAGGCGGACGGCCCGCCTCCTCAGCGTCTGACCCCCTTCCCTCTTGTGCCAGGGAAAGGTTCACCCACTTTTCTGAGACACACTCGTTTCAGGTTTCAGGATTTCAAGGCGAAGTCTCTGGCGACGACGGGTTTCTTCCGGCGGAGTGTTTTTGCCTTGCGCTCCTTGACGGGGGGCCGGGTGCAGCGGCGTGAGACCGTCCGGTTCGCGACGCCGACTATTACCCCCACCGCGGCCAGGCACACTATCATCGCCGTTCCGCCGCGCGTTATGAAAGGCAGGGCTATGCCTGTCTGAAACAGGCTGCCCGTCACCACGCCGATGTTGATAAATGCCTGCAAGCCTATCCAGCCGGTAAGACCGATGGTCAGGAGCGCGCTGAACCTGTCGGCGGCGGCCAAAGCGATACTGAACCCGCAGAGCACAAAGAGCGCGAACAACAGGACCACAAGCGACGCTCCGAGAAAGCCCAGTTCCTGGCCGATTATTGCGAAGATGAAATCGGAGTCGCTTTCCGGCAGGAAGAACAACTGCTGCTTGCCCTTGCCCGGTCCCGTGCCGGTCCAGCCGCCCTCGGTCAGCGCTATCATCGACTGGTCCAGTTGCCAGTTTTTGCCGCCCAGGTCTTTCCGCTCATCCTCCGGTCGGAGGTTGTTCAGGACTATCTCCACTCTATCCCGCGTCTGGCAGAGTTCCCTGTTTACCCGACCGGGTGCGAAAAGCGCGGCGACCCCCAGCGCAAGGAGCCCCAGAAGCAGGACTCCAACACCCACCGGCACGAAGAATCGCAGCCTTGCACCGGCGACAACGAGCACGCCCGCCCCCAATATCAGGATGAAGACGGCCGTGCCCTTATCGACCTCGACGAGCACCAGGAAAACCGAGATGAGCACAACCGCCGCCGGCACGGTGAAGCCCGGGTGGAACTGCTTCAGCCTGTCGCCCGGACCCGCCGCCCACGAGGCAAGGAAGATGAGGAGTGCCAGTTTGGCGAACTCCGAAGGCTGGAAACTCATCCCAAAGATGCTGAACCACCTTCGCGACTCCGTGTTCTGCTGCGTGCCGACACCGGGTATGAGGACGAGCAGGAGCAACAGCAGCGCCGCGACGGTGATGGGCGTGCGCAGCCGCCGGAGGCTCTCCTGCGGGACAATCATCATCACGAACAGCGCCGCCAGTCCCATGGACAGATGCGTGACGTGCTGTCGCAGGCGGATGGTGCCGTCCTGCAAACTGTATTCACACCTCGCTCCGCTGGCGCTGAAGGTCTCGACCACGCCGACCGCGAGCAGCGAGACGACGCAGACAACGAGCAGGTTGCGAGCAAAAAGCGGAGATAATTTCACGGTCTTATTACTACCCTTGTTCCAACATTCGCGATTTTATAGAGTTCCTCGATATCTTCGTCGCTCAGCGCAATGCAGCCGAGAGTCCCGCCGGGGCCGGAGTATCCGTGGATGAAAATCTCGCCGCCGAGGCGCGTCTTCCACGGCGGGACGGCCCTGCGCTCAATCGCCCCGACTATCCTGTCGTGCTGCTCCTTCGTAATCAGCCCCTCACGCAGGCCTCGCTCGGCGTCTTCCCTGCCGGGATAACTCAGCCCAAGTGACAGATGATAACGGCTGTGCGGATTCTTCACGCAAATGTAGAATTCCCCTTCCGGGGTTTTCCGGTCCCCCTCGATTTCCTTGTCGCCTTCGACGGAGCCGAACTTCGCGTCGTATGTCTTCTTCAACCCGCCGTCGATATAGACGTAGAGTTTCCCGTCGGACTTGTCGACGATGATTTCCACCGTGCTTCGCGTTTGCCCGGGTTGAACGTCTCCCCCTTCCGTTTCACCGGAGGGTGCATGAACCGCGGTTTCGGACATATCATAGGCTCCGTCTTTCCATTCGTGCGTCACGGTTTCGCCTGAGACACTCGCGTTGTTCCCCGTGCCGGTTCTGGTTATCACATCGAGGACCAGTTTCGGCGGTCGGTCTTTGCAGCGCTCAAACCTGATGAACGAGCGTTTTTCCTTCGGCCGGTCGAAACGCCCTTGCGGCTTTTCCTCTTTGAAGACGTCACCGGAGAAGACGGCATGGAAGCCGTCCCCGCTCCGGCGGTATATGGCGGCCCTGACGTTTCGCGCGCCGCGAATTTTCGTCATGACCATGAGAATGATTTCGCACACGCCGTCGCCGTCGGCATCCGCCAGGCAGGCGCGTGCGCCCCCGGTCGGCGCGTTTGCGTCAAGCGACCGAATCCAGAGCACGGCACCGCGATGGTGCGGGTCATCCAGCACGGCCATGTCCGACGGCACGGAGCCCTCTTCGCCGACGATGACGACTTCTTCGAGTGCGGCGTCGCTGTCAAGGTTGCCAACCATGTGCTGCACGATGCGGACTCGACTGCGTTTCACGTCCCGCGAGCCGGCCTCATGGCCGCGCCGCGCCATTACCACCTCGCCGCTCTTTTCGTCAACGCGGCAGCGTACCCTGCCCCCCTTATATATGCGCCCGAATACCCGTTCGAGAATGTCCGCGGAATCCGCGAGCGAGAGCGCCGGCATGACGAACTCCCTGTTGACCTCCCAGTCGGCAAGGAGTTTCCTGATGGTCGCACCGGTTTTTTCTTCGGTCATACCGGCGAAAATCTCCGAGGAGACCTCGGCGGCGATGTGACGGTGGATGATGTCCGCCGCCTCGTCGCGCACTTCGTCGTCGGCCAGGAGTTTCATCATCACGGGTACCGCAGCCGGCGCCCACGCACGGGTGAGCGCCCGCGCGGCGAAAAAGCGCACCCACTTGTCGCCGTCCTGAAGCGAGTGGTCGAGCGCGACGAGCACCGCGCGTGTCAGCGGCAGCCGCTCCAGCGCCAGGACCATTTCCTGCCTGACGGCGGGCTCGGATTCCTGAAGGCCGTCGATGAGAAACTGCTCCACGTCCCCGCCCCCTATCGCCGACAGTGTCAGAAGCGCCGTGCGGCGAAGGCGGTCGTCTCTTGAAGTCGTGGCAAGGGCGAGCGCGGGTACGGCCGGCCGGCCGATTTTCACCAGTTCGCGCATGGTGTCGCTGATTCTTTCGTGGCGCATGCCGGCGTGGATGTCCGCGGGGTCGTCAGGAAGTTTCTCGACAAGCGCGTTGATTTGCTCCGCGAGTTCGCCCGCAGGGACGGGCAGGTCTGAAACGCCGGCGGCGTCCGCCACCGTGCACACCGATGCCACAGGGCGCGACGGCTGGAAAAGGTCTCCGTCAACGAGAGCGTCGATTACGGCCTGGACGGTTTCCCTGACCTGCGCCGCCCGCTCGGGGCTGTCGTACGCGCCCGTGGTTGAGAGGAAATACGCGCCGGTTTCGTCCTGCAGCAGACACGTCATGACAGCGGCCTTCTTGAGGACCACCCAGAAGGGGTAGACCGCTTCGCTGGAGCGCCAGTGGTGAGCATCCACGCGCACCCAGCAGCCGCCGCCGCCGACATCGTAGAGTCCAAGTACGAGCGAACCCGTGCGCCGAGAGTCCCTGAGAAAATAACGCACGGGTTTCTTGAGGAAGACATAAACGATGGTCCTGCCGCGGAGGGTCTGCACTTCGATGGAAGAGACGGCGGTGCCTTCGGCTTTCGCCCCGGCGAGTTGCGAGACAACGCCTTCGAACACGAGACGCAGGTACCTCCGTGTCTCGCTATACGTAACGTCGGGCCGAGGGATGGAGGACGCGGGGCGTCCGGCGGCGTCCTGGAACACGAATGTCAGCGATCCGCCGGCGCGGTCGAACGTGTGGCGCGCCGCCGCCAGGCGCAACGGCCCCTGCGGCGCAGCGTACAGGGCGGACGGCGCCCAGAGGAGAAAAACAGCCGCCAGGAAAATTCT